>JAUYSN010000135.1 GCA_030696235.1 Sulfuricella sp.
ACTCCCAATTGGAGACCCGATCCACAGCACCGTTCACAAATATATAATTGAATTTTCTTATGTTTGAATAGATTAAATCAATATCAGGAAGGAACGGGAAGAACCTCGAAAGTCATCGATTCCAGGTCGCCCAGGACATAGGTAGGCGGCTTGCCCACCCCGCCAACCGTACCCGGATTCACCATCCAGGTTTTTCCGCCGCGGATGTTGTCCACCTGCTCAACCAAGTAGCGGTGATCGTGGCCGCAGCAGACCATGTCCCACTCGCCGGTACAAGCCAGGGCGCGGGCGTAATGCGGGTAATGCACGATGAAAATCGTGCGGCCATGCAGGGTGATGCCCGCATCCTGGCCGTAGAAGTGGATCAGGTTGCCCGACTCATGCGCCATGCGCGACAGGGTGTAGAGGTCGCCGGTGTTGTTGCCGTAGATGACGTGTGCCGGCATGTCCAGCTTCTTGAACACACCCAGGGTATTGGCTGCGACAACGTCACCGCAATGCAGCGTGGCAACGGCACCGCGCGCCTTGGCGTCCTGCACGGCCGAAGCCAGCAGCGTGCGGTTGTCGTGACTATCGGAAAGAATGCAAATTTTCATGATTGGCAATGGGTTATGAGTGAGGGGTGAGGAGGGAGGGTTATTCGGTTCGGATGCTGCGTCACATCACCCATTGCTCATCACCGGCTTTGTTAGAACATCGGCTTGACAGCTGCTTCCTGATACCGCTTAACGCCGACCATGATCTCGGCCTTGGTCTCCTCCGCACCGACCCAACCCTCCACCTTGACCCACTTGCCAGCCTCCAGGTCTTTGTAGTGCTCGAAGAAGTGGCTGATCTGGGCCAGAGTCAGTTCAGGCAAATCACGCGGCGACTCGATGTTGCGATAAAGATTGCACAACTTGTCGATCGGCACTGCCAGCAGCTTGGCATCCTCGCCAGCCTCATCGGTCATCTTGAGCATGCCTATCGGGCGGCAACGCACCACCACGCCGGTAATCAGCGG
>JAUYSN010000136.1 GCA_030696235.1 Sulfuricella sp.
CGCCAGGGCACGGGGCGATGGCGTGGTGCCGGTGACGCTTTCCACCGCTTGGGCGTAGGCCCAGGCATAGGCTACGGTGCTGTCGCCGCTGACTCTCCCCGCGAGCCTGGCGCCCTGCTCCAGATTCATGCTCTCGAAGCGTTTTTCGATGCCTTTGTGCTTGTAGCCCAGGCGCTCTTCCAGGCGCAGCACGCGGTCGCCGATAATCGAAAAGCGGAAGTGCCCCGGCTCGATGGTGCCGGCATGGACCGGGCCGACGGGAATTTCATGGACTCCCTCGCCGGTGACGGTAACGAAGGGGTAGCCATCGGTCTCGGTGGGGAATACGGTATTGCCGTCGAAATTCTTGCGCAGCGGGTGCACGCTGCCTGGCCAGGAGCCGTGGCGTATCCACTTGCGATGGTCGTCCGCGCCGGTGGCGTGCAGGCCGAGCAGGTCGGCTGCGGCGCGCTGCATCCGGTTGGCGCCGGGGAAGAGATCGCTGATATCGGGATAGGCCGGACGCTCCGAACTCAGCGGCAGGGTCAGGCACAGCATGCCCAGCGCGGTGACCAGCGAGATATGCAGGGCATAGCCGGCATCGCGCGCCAGTTCGTCGCTGCCCCACAGCGCGACCAGCTTGCCGCCGCCACGCGCCACTTGCTCGCACAGGCTGCGGAATTGAACGGCATCCACCGTGCCGTGCCAGATCGGCATGGCGCCGGGCAGTTTGGGAAATATTGTCTGAAATTCGTCTAGGCGCATGATTCTTTATCCTATCAACGCCGCTGCCTGGCGATACCAGTCTGCCAGGTAGGGCGGGATGTACAGTCCGAGCAGCAGCACCAGTCCCAGATGCACGAACACCGGCACCAGCGCGGGCGGATGGGGCAGGCGCTCGCCGGTGGTTTCGCCGAAGACCATGCTTTGCACCCGACTGAATATCGCGGCGAATGCCACGCCCAGGGCGGCGAGCAGGAACGGCGTGGTCCACGGGTAAGCGTGCATGGCGGTGGTGATGATCAGGAACTCGCTGGCGAACACGCCGAACGGCGGCATGCCGAGGATGGCCAGGGAACCGATTGCCAGGCCCCAGCCGATGGTGGGGTTGGTTGTGATCAGGCCGCGGATGTTTTCCATCAGCTGGGTGCCGGATTTCTGCGTGGCATGGCCGACGGCGAAAAAAATCGCCGATTTGGTCAGGGAGTGTACCGTCATGTGCAGCAAGCCGGCGAAGGTGGCCACCGCGCCTCCCATGCCGAAGGCGAAGGTCATCAGCCCCATGTGCTCGATCGAGGAGTAGGCGAACATGCGCTTGACGTCCTTCTGGCGCGACAGGAAGAACGCGGCCATGACTACGCTGAGCAATCCGAAGCCCATCATCAGGTTGCCGGCGAGATGGTTGCCGAGTGCGCCGTCTACCAATACTTTGGAGCGCACCACGGCATACAGGGCGACGTTGAGCAGCAAACCGGAAAGCACGGCAGAAACCGGTGTCGGGCCTTCGGCATGGGCGTCGGGCAGCCAGTTGTGCAGCGG
>JAUYSN010000138.1 GCA_030696235.1 Sulfuricella sp.
GCACCAGCGGTGCGATTTCCTCCTCGGTGTCGGGGTTGAGCACGACGAAGGGATATTCGACGCGCCAGTCGGTGGCGTCGGTGACGTGCGACACCCGGCTCAAACCGTCGAACTGGATATTGTCGCGGCGGGTGTGGGGCAGCAGCTTCTTGAGCACCTTGCGGCGCAGACGCGCGGTATGCTCGAAATCCGCTTCGAAGGTGTCCACGGCGCGGGCTGAACGTTCGAGCAGCTGCCTGACCGCTTCGTTGTCCTGGCGGCGCGCTTCGATTGCCCGCAGGCGATGGCGCAGCGCCTCGACCAGCGCCTTGCGGCGCTTGATGTTGGCGAGCAGGTCGTCCTGCAGGTAGGGATTGCGCGAAACCACCCAGATGTCGCCGAGCACCTCGAACAGCATGCGCGCCGAGCGGCCGGTCTTGCGTTCGGCACGCAGCGTGTTGAGGATTTCCCAGGCTTCCTCGCCGAGCAGGCGAATGATGATTTCGCGGTCGGAAAAGGAGGTGTAGTTGTAGGGAATTTCTCTGAGGCGTGCGGTCGTCATTTTCAATCAAGGCTGCAGTAAAGGGTAAATTCTAGCGCAATTCGGTGCTTACGTCAGACCGGTGCGTTGCCGCCGGGTTCATCTATATCGCTGTCCAGGCGATGGCAAGGTAGCGCGCCAGTTTGCCGGCAGCCATGAACAGCACGACGTAAATGGCGTTGAGCCGCAGCCAGCCCGCCGCAACGCACAGCGCATCGCCGATCAGCGGCGCCCAGGCCAGCAGCAGCGCCGGGCTGCCATAGCGGTGCACGAAAGCCAGCCATTTCGCCGGCTTGCGCTCAGGCAGAATGCGCCCGAGCAGGTAGGAACTCATTCCGCCCAGGGTGTTGCCCAGCGTCGCCAGGGCCAGCGCCGGCCACAACAAGCCGGGATTGAGCTTGAGCACGCCGAACAGCACCGCCTCGGAGCCGCCCGGCAGCAGGGTGGCGGCGAGGAAACTGCTGACAAACAGACCGCCGAGGCTGAGTTCGTCGCTAATCAAGGTTCATTCCCTGCGGGGGTGACAAGGCGGGTAAAAATCCAGACAATAGGGGCGATCATGACTTGGGTGATGCCATTTCAAAATGGAAAGTGATTAACCGCAAAGGACGCAAAGTTACGCGAAGGAGTGCGAAGGAGTGCGAAGAATATTTTAGCGGGTTGATTTCCTTTGCGAACCCTTGCGTCCTTTGCGGTAAAGGATTTTTTCAATGTTGCCGTTCTGTATGTGAATTAGGAATAAATTGGATGAACCATGAATAAGACAGCCTCCCCCGGACGCACCAAGCTGCTGGTCGCAGTGGTTGTGGTTCTGGCGCTGGCCGGCGCGCTCGCCATGCTGCTTACACAAAAACCTGCGGCACCGCAGGCCTCTTTTTCCACCCTGGGCGGAGAAAAGCTTGCGCTCGACAGCCTGCGCGGCAAAGTGGTGCTGGTGAACTTCTGGGCGACCAGTTGCCCGGGATGCATCAAGGAAATGCCCGACCTGGTGAAGACTTGGCAAAAATACCACAGCCGCGGCCTGGAAACCATCGCCGTGGCGATGAGCTATGATCCGCCCGAATACGTCAGACAGTTCGTCGAGAAGAACGGTCTGCCGTTTACCGTCGCGCTCGACACCGGTGGTGCGGTCGCCCAGGCGTTCGGCAATGTTCGCGTCACTCCGACCACTTTCGTGATCGACAAGCAGGGACAGATCATCCAGCAGTATGTCGGCGAGCCGGATTTCGCCCAACTCCATGTCTTGATCGAAAGCGCGCTGTAATTCGCGATCAGCGGGCCGCGAGGCGCCAGAGCGATGTCAGCTCCGCCGCGCGCGCGGCATGGAGCGGGTCTGCGGCATCGGAAGCGCGGGGGTGGTGCGGCCGGGTATCGATCCGACCCACGACTTTCAGGCCTGCCTCGTCGAAGAGAGCAAGCAGCTCGGCCCGCGTGCGCAAGCCCAGATGCTCGGCCAAGTCCGAGAGTACCAGCCAGCCCTCCCCTCCCGGCTCCAGATGCGCGGCCAGCCCCTCGATAAATCCGCGCAGCATGCGGCTGCCGGGATCATATACCGCGTGTTCGATGGGGGCGTTTGCCCGCGCCGGAACCCACGGCGGGTTGCACACCACGAGCGGAGCCCGACCTTCGGGGAAGAGGTCCGCCTGCACGACCTCTACCTGCCCGGTCAAACCAAGCCGCGCCAGATTCTCGCGGGCGCACGCCAGCGCACGCGGGTCCTGGTCGGTGGCCACGACGCGAGCGACGCCCCGGCGGGCAAGCACCGCAGCCAGCACGCCGGTCCCGGTGCCGATGTCGAAGGCCAGCTCCCGCGAGGGCAGCGGCGCCTCGGCCACCAGCCCCACATACTCGCCGCGGACCGGGGAGAACACGCCATAGTGTGGGTGGATGCGGTCTCCGAGCGCCGGGATTTCAACGCCCTTTTTGCGCCACTCGTGGGCGCCGATCAGGCCCAGCAGCTCGCGCAGCGAGATCACGGAGGGGGCCTCTCCGGGGCCGTAAGCCTCCGTGCAGGCCTGCCGCACGTCGGGCGCGCGTCGCAGGGGAATGCCATAGTCGTCATCCAGCGGCAGCAGCAGCATCCCCAGCGTTCGCGCGCGCTGGGCCTGGGTCATGCGATGCAGATGGAATGCCTCGGCAGGCGTCGCGGATGGCTTGAGGGGCTTGCGGTCGGCGCGCCGCGCCAGCGCCTGCAGGAGCTGGCGCGCATTCTGGAAGTCGCCGCGCCACAGCAGCGCGGTGCCATCACGGGCCAAGCGATAGGCGGCGTCGGCCGTCATGCGGTCATCGGCGACGACCACGCGCGCGGGCGGCGGTGCCCCACTCTCCGAGCGCCACAGGGCGGAGCGGGTCGCGCCGGCTTCGGTCCAGGTCACGACCGGGTGGTCGCTCACGGCAACCCCTTCCGTTTCCAGGAGCGGGCCTGGAACTGCGACATGGGTACCTCGATGGGCAGGAAATTCAAGTGCATGGCCCTTTCCCAATACGGCGGGGTGAATGAGGCGAAACCAGGCAAGTCATATTCCAAAATCATCATTTAGATACAGGTTGGCGATCGATCTCTGGTGCGGCGTCAGGGTGTGCAAGGGGTTGAGTGACCCGTTGCATCGGGGTGGCGGATAAACCTTTGGGGGCTGAAGCGCCACAATAGCGGCCGCTATGGGGGGATTGTAAGGCAGGGGAAGTGGAAATCCAACTTCTTGACCATCTTCGACAGCGGATTCCGGGCGTACATAAAAAAGGGGTGCCCGCAGGCACCCCAGAATCCTACCAAGGAAAGCTATCGTTATTCGACGTGCTCGCCGTGCAGGGCAACGTCCAGGCCTTCGCGCTCTTCCTCTTCGGAGACGCGCAGGCCGATGGCGACGTCGATCACCTTGAGGATGATGAAGGTCATCACCAGGCCGTAGGCCACCGTGGCGCCGACGCCCATCAACTGGGTGACGACCTGGCCGCCGTTGCCTTCCAGCAGGCCGGCAGTGCCGCCGATTTCCTTGACGGCGAAAACGCCGGTAAGGATTGCGCCGACGATGCCGCCTACGCCGTGCACGCCGAAGGCATCGAGCGAGTCGTCGTAGCCGAGCATTTTCTTGAGGCTGGTTGCGCCCCAGAAGCAGGTCACACCAGCGACCAGGCCGATGATCAGCGCACCCATCGGACCGACGAAGCCGGATGCGGGGGTGATGGCGACCAGGCCGGCGACTGCGCCGGAAGCGATGCCCAGCACGCTGGGCTTGCCCTTGCCAACCCACTCCGCGAACATCCAGGACAGCGCGGCAGCGGCTGCGCCGATCTGGGTCACCGCCATGGCCATGCCGGCACGGCCGTCGGCAGCCACCGCGGAGCCGGCATTGAAGCCGAACCAGCCTACCCACAGCATGGCGGCGCCGACGATGGTCAGCACCAGGTTGTGCGGCGCCATCGGTTCACGGCCATAGCCCAGGCGCTTGCCGAGGACGATCGCTGCCACCAGGCCGGCGATACCGGCGTTGATGTGCACCACGGTGCCGCCGGCGTAGTCGAGCATGCCTGCGGTGAACAGCCAGCCGCCCGGTTCCCATACCCAGTGCGCAATCGGTGCGTACACCGCGAGCGACCAGATGGCCATGAACCACAGCATCGCCGAGAACTTCATGCGGTCGGCAAAGGCACCGGCGATCAGCGCCGGGGTGATGATGGCGAAAGTCATCTGGAACATCATGAATACCGACTCGGGGATGTTCTGGCCATCAGTGCCGGCCATCTCGTTCACTCCCATGCCGCCCAGGAACAGCCTGTCCAGTCCACCAACCCAGGGCCCGCCCGGACGGAGCGCCAGGCTGTAGCCCGCGATCATCCAGATTACCGTGATCAGCGCGGTGATCGAGAAGCTTTGCATCAGCGTGGCGAGCACGTTCTTCTTGCGCACCATGCCGCCGTAGAACAGCGCCAGACCGGGGATGGTCATGAACAGCACCAGCGCGGTGGAGGTCAGCATCCAGGCGGTGTTGCCGCTGTCCAGTTTTTTCGCTACCGGAGCCGGTGCCGCGGCAGGCTCTTCCGCCGGAACGACAGCCGTTGCAGGAGCTACTGCTTCGGGTGCGGTTGCCGCCGGCTTGGCGTCAGCCGGTGCAGCTGCTTCCTCGGCCAGGGTCAGGCCGGAGAATCCCAGCATTCCCAGCAAGGCGAGCATACTCAACAATCTTTTCATCATGTTTCTCCCTTGTCTAAAGAGCATCCGGGCCGGATTCGCCGGTGCGGATGCGGACGACCTGTTCCAGATTGAAGACGAAAACCTTGCCGTCACCGATTTTGCCGGTCTTGGCTGATTTTTCGATGGCCTCGATCACCTGGTCGACCATGTCTTCCTTGATCGCCGCCTCGATTTTGACTTTCGGCAAAAAATCGACGACATATTCAGCGCCGCGATACAGCTCGGTGTGGCCTTTTTGCCGTCCGAATCCTTTTACCTCGGTGACGGTGATGCCTTGTACGCCGATGGCGGAAAGCGCCTCGCGCACTTCGTCGAGCTTGAACGGCTTGATGATTGCGGTTACTAGTTTCATGTCAGCTCCTTTTTTCGCCGGTTTAGAATGTCCGCCCAGCTTGCAGCACCAGGACGCCCTTGTTCAGATCACGCGTTTCGGTGGTGGCGAACGAAGCGGTGTTCTTGAAGAACGTATCATTGGACGATTTCACGTAGGCAGCGGAAATGTTCCAGCCATCCTTGAAGGTCTTGGCGATGGACAGCTTGTAGTCGGTGTAGTCGGGGCTGACATTGCCGGCGGCGGCGATGTAGTCCGCTTTCACATCGGTGCGGCCGACGTGGAAGCCCAGGGTCAGGTCGTCGGCGAGCGGGTAGTTGACCGACACGTCGTGGTACAGGGTGCCCTTGGTGCCGCTGGTGTAGCCGGTGCTGGTGTTGGCGCCGAAGTAGTCAGTGGTGGCGTAGGACAGCTTGTAGCTGATCCACTTCCAGCTCAGGCCGGCGTTGACCTCGAAGTTATCGAAGCTCTGGTCGGCACCTGGCGTGGCGGCCTTATTGAAGTTGGCGCCGGGGTAATAATAGCCGTAGCCACCCACGGTCCAGCCGAAATCGTCGCTGAACTTGCCGTTGTAGCCGGCGTAGTAGTCCAGTTCGAGGCTGCCGCCGGGATAGCTGTTGCTGCTCACGTTGGAGCCCCACAGGCCGGCATACCAGCCGGCAGCGTGGGAGTAGTCGGCGCCGCCCTGCAGCGCTGGTTTGCCCCAGGTCTGGTCGATGCCGCGGAAGCGGTATTCGCTGACCAGGTTGACGTTGGCGGTGACGGTATGGGGGGATGCGGCTGCGTCCGCAGCGACGGCAGACGGGGTGGACAAAAGGGCGGGCAGAGTAACAACACCTGCCAGGACCAGTGCTTGAGAAATTTTACGCATGATATTTTCCTTTCAAGTGAAATGAGATAAGCCTCGCCATACTCTTAGCATTTGCCGTGCCAGAATTATTATTATTTGTATATTCAATAATATAGCGTTTTTTTGTGGGTTATCAAAGCGTGCTTGGCACCGCTTTGAGTCAGCCCGGCGGTTAAGTGCACCAAAAAAGTGCGCGTGTTCGGGCGGTCTCATTTTGGTACACTGGAAAAATTCAATCTTGTATAAGGGGTGATTCATGATGTTGGGCCAAAAAATGTTTGAAGAAATCAGCGGCAAGCTGGGCCAGGTGCTGGCCGACAGTCCGGCCAAGGATCTGGAAAAGAACCTGCGTGCCGTGCTGCAAAGCGTGTTTTCAAAGCTGGATCTGGTGACGCGCGAGGAATTCGACGTGCAGCAGGCGGTACTACTCAAGACGCGCGAAAAGCTGGAAGCGCTGGAAGCCAAGGTCGCGGCGCTTGAAGCCCAGCCCGACAGCAAAGCCGGCGAGGATTCGGGGAACCTGGCGCTGTGAGGCTCGTTCCCGCTTCATCTTTCATGATTCCCCGCTGACACGGATGGCACTGGCCGTTCTCTACAGCCGGGCATTGGCCGGCATGGAAGCGCCGCTGGTGACGGTCGAGGTGCACCTGTCCAATGGGCTGCCCAGTTTCAATCTGGTCGGACTACCCGAGGTCGAGGTGAAGGAGAGCAAGGATAGGGTGCGCTCCGCCTTGCTCAATGCCCAGTTCGAATTTCCTGCCCGCCGCATTACCGTCAATCTTGCGCCCGCCGACTTGCCCAAGGAAAGCGGCCGCTTCGATCTGCCGATCGCGCTCGGCATCCTGGCCGCATCAGGGCAGATTCCCTCAAATGATCTGGCGCAGTACGAGTTTGCCGGCGAGCTTGCCCTGACGGGCGCACTGCGCCCGATACGCGGGGCGCTGGCGATGACTTGCAAGGCCAGCCAGGACGGACGCGCCTTCATTCTTCCTGTCGAGAATGCCGCCGAAGCCGCTTTGGTGGAAGAAGCGAAAATTTATCCGGCCAGTTCGCTGCTTGAAGTCTGTGCCCACCTGACTGGCCGGCAGTTGCTAGCCAGGTGGCAGGAGGTCCCCGAGGCAAGTCAGCGGAACTATCCCGATTTCAGCGAGGTGAAGGGGCAGGCCCATGCCAAGCGCGCTCTCGAGATTGCTGCTGCCGGGGCGCACAGCATTTTGATGGCGGGGCCGCCGGGTACCGGCAAGACCATGCTGGCTGCCCGGCTGCCCGGCATACTGCCTGCGATGACCGAGACCCAGGCGCTGGAATCCGCGGCGATACAATCGCTGAACGGCGGGTTCAAAATCGAGTACTGGAAGCAGCGGGCCTTTCGCTCGCCGCATCATTCCGCTTCCGCTCCGGCGCTGGTGGGAGGTGGCGGCAACCCGCGCCCCGGCGAGATTTCCCTGGCGCACCACGGGGTGCTGTTCCTCGACGAATTGCCGGAGTTTGCGCGCTCCGTGCTAGAGGCGCTGCGCGAGCCGCTCGAATCGGGACGTATCACCATTTCCCGCGCCGCCCACCAGGCTGATTTCCCGGCGCGCTTTCAATTGGTGGCAGCGATGAATCCGTGTCCCTGCGGCTATCTCGGCCATCCCGGGGGGAAATGCCGCTGCACCCCGGACCAGGTGGCGCGCTATCGTGGAAAAATTTCCGGCCCGTTACTCGACCGTATCGACTTGCAGATCGAGGTCCCCGCCTTGCCTGAGAGCGATCTTACCCGCCAGGGC
>JAUYSN010000247.1 GCA_030696235.1 Sulfuricella sp.
CCGAAGATCAACCCTGGCGGTTACGGCGCAGTCATAGTTGTAGCAGATGCTGACTTCGTCGGCCTGCGCGGCCAGGCCGAAACACAGCATCACTATTAACCACGCCCGCATCAGGAAAAGTGGGTAACCAGTTCCAGAGGATAACGCGTGCCGGCCAGATAATCCTCAACGCACTGGAGCACCAACGGGCTGCGGTGACGCTCCGCCGTGGCACGAATTTCTTCCTGACTCAACCACATGGCGCGCAGGATACCGCTATCCAGCTGTCGTTGCGGCTCGTGCCCATGCACCCTCCCGGCAAAGGCAAAGCGCAGGTAGGTGATATCCTGGCGGGGGTGACGCCAGCGATAAACGCCCAGCAACCTTTCCGGATTGAAATGATAAGCGGTTTCTTCCAGCTCTTCGCGAACCACGCCCTGCGCCAAGGTCTCATCCGCTTCCCAGTGGCCGGCAGGCTGATTGAAGCGTATGCCCTCACCGGTTTCTTCCTCCGCCATGAGGAATTTTCCATCTTGCTCGATCACCGCCGCCACGGTGACATTGGGTTTCCAGATCATGGGATTTCCTGCAAAAAGAGGCAATTTTATCGCTTTTCGAGTTCGATTCAAAACCGGAAGATCCCGGAGTAGAATTGAACCCAAAACGGCGATTAACCACGAATCACACGAATGTTCACGAATAAGCACGAATAGTTAGAGGCAATCATCTTGTCGCCCAAGGCGCCTACTTTTGGCACCAAACAGGTGAATCAGGCCAACCAACCGATTATTCGTGAACATTCGTGCTTCATTCGTGTAAATTCGTGGCTATAAGTTTTTGTCTGGGTTGAAAACCATTTAAGGAAAATGCCATCTTGGACAAAGCAGTCGTGCTACTGTCGGGCGGACTGGATTCCGCCACCACTCTCGCCATCGCCCACAACGAGGGATACGCCTGCTATTGCCTGAGCCTGGATTACGGCCAGCGCCACGGCTCGGAACTGGAAGCTGCACAGCGTGTTGCCGCCGCGCTGGGGGCCAGCGAGCACCGCACGGTAAAGCTCGACTTGACGGCATTCGGCGGCTCAGCCTTGACCGACGAAAAAATTGCCGTGCCGACCACACCATCGGCCGGCATCCCCGTTACCTACGTACCGGCACGCAACACCATCATGCTGTCGCTCGCGCTGGCGTGGGCGGAAGTACTGGGTAGCCGCGACATCTTC
>JAUYSN010000144.1 GCA_030696235.1 Sulfuricella sp.
AACCCAACCGGGAAATCGCCCGGCAGCTTGGCATCAGCCCGCGCACGGTGGAAGTCTACAAGGCGCGCATGATGGAGAAGATGCAGGCACACAGCTTGCCCGAACTGATCCGCCTGGTGCTCAGCCTCAGAAAAAACAGCGACTAAGCTGTTCTCCTGCCCCCACTCTGAAACCGTCTCTCGCCCGAAGTAAGTGATTCCCTTACGGGTATCGCTTACGTGTTCTCCCGGATTTTCTCACCCCCTTTACGGAACTATCATTGGGTATCGGTGACGGCCATTGAAGCAATGTCCGCAGCGCGCTTTCACGGGCCAAATTTTGGCCTGCGAATCACGGGAGGTTAGATGGAAACAACCGCCCACCCGGCATTGCACAAAGTCCGTCGCATCTGCTTTTCCAGCCTGCCGCCACCCAACCTGTCTAGCGCCATGAAACTGCTTGGCTCGATGGCGCAGCTGGAGGTGAGTGTCGATACAGATGATGGCTGCTTATCTGTGCGCTACGACCTGAGCCACCACACGCTGGAAGTACTGGAAAATCGGCTAGTGAACCATGGATACCTTCTCGACAATTCCTTGCTGCAGAAAATCAAGCGGGCACTGATCTACCACTGCGAATCATGCCTGCTTGAAAACCTCCGAGCGCCCACCCGCGAACAGCGCATACGCTCGATATACCTGAGCAGTGCGCACACCCCGGAGCACAGAGCCACCATAGAGCCTGCCGACGAATACCTGGATCGCCGTTAGCGATACCTCCAGGACATTGCCGCACACCCGGAAAACCATTATGAGCATTCAATCCATTCCCTATTGCCCCCCAACCATCGGGATACGCCCGGAATCCAACCTGCTTGACGCTCTCAAGCTGATGCTGGGAAAGCACATCAATCACGTACCACTGTGCGATGACACCGGCAGGTTCGCCGGCATCGTCAGCACCCAGACCATCCTTTCAGAGCTGATTCCGGTTAGTGCACGGGTCGAGCATGGCCTGTCAGACCTGAAATTTGCCGGCGACGCCACCCGGCTGCTGTCTTCCCGCCTGCATGACCTGGAGCATCGTACCGTAGGCGAATTCGCCAATAATAACGTACCGGTTCTGGAAGAGGATTGCCCGATTCTGGAGGCGGCACTGCTGCTCAGCCAAAGCACCTCCCCGCTGCCGGTAATCGGCAAGGACGGCAAGCTGCGCGGCATGCTGAGCCGGCGCATCGTGCTCACCTATCTGATGCAACAAGCGGGGCTCTGAAATGCACGGCACCACTTCCTCCGCCCAGTTATTTCTGGGGCTCAGCCCGCTGGCGGTTTCGCTCGTCGTGTTCGTGCTGACCTACGCCGCCATCGTCACCGAGAAGATCAACCGCTCCATCGTCGCCTTGCTCGGCGCCGGACTGATGATTTTTTCCGGCGTGCTGCAACAGAACGAGGCCGTCGCCGGCATCGACTTCAACACCATCAGCCTGCTCACCGGCATGATGGTGCTGGTAGCGATCACCCAGAAGAGCGGGGTGTTCCAGTACGTCGCCATCGTCGTGGCGAAATGGGTGAAGGCCGATCCCTGGGGGCTGCTGGTGATGCTGTCCGTGATCACCGCGGTATTTTCCGCCCTGCTCGACAACGTCACCACGGTGCTGCTGGTCGTACCTGTCGCCCTGCTCATCACCGATTCCCTCAGGGTGTCCCCCTATCCCTACCTGTTCTCCATTATTTTTGCCTCCAACATCGGCGGCACCGCCACCCTGATCGGCGATCCGCCCAACATCATGATCGGCTCGGCGGTCGGGCTGACATTCACCGATTTCGTGGTGAACCTGGCGCCGATTGCAGCCATCATCTTCGTCCTTACCCTGATCCCGATCTACCTGATCTGGGGCCGAAAAATGCGCGCTGCGCCGGAAGACCGGGCGCAAGTGATGGCGTTCGACGCCAAGGCGGCGATTACCGACCCCCTCCTGCTCAAGCAATCACTGGCGGTGATCGGGATGGTCATCGCCGGCTTCGTCATGGCCCACCAGATCGGCCAGGAACCCGGCACCATCGCCATGTTCGGTGCCGCATTCCTGCTTTTGTTGCGCGTTTTCGGGAAAGACTCGGAAGAGCAGTCCCACGAGACGCATCGCACCTGGGGCGAAGTGGAGTGGGTAACGATCTTCTTTTTCGTCGGCCTGTTCGTGGTGGTGGCCGGCGTGGAAAAGGCCGGCGCGCTCGACCTCTTGGCCGGGAAGCTCCTGGAGCTGACCGGCGGCGATTTCCCCACTACCGCCATTACCATCCTGTGGGCATCGGCGATATTTTCCGCCGTCGTCGACAACATCCCTTTCGTCGCCACCATGATTCCCGTCATCCAGAAAATGGGGGCGGTGTTCAGCGCGGAACAGCTCCGCACCCTGTGGTGGTCGCTGGCGCTGGGCGCCTGCCTGGGCGGCAACGGCAGCCTGGTCGGGGCAAGCGCCAACCTGGTGGTGGCCGGTTTCGCCGAGCGCGCCGGCCAGCCGATCCGCTTCCTGCCGTTCATGCTGCTGGCTTTCCCGCTGATGCTGGCCAGCGTGGCGGTATCCAGCGTTTACCTTTACCTGCGCTATTTATGAAGCGTGGCATTTCGAACCGTCAAGGAGACTGAATTGTGAGAAATAAATCGGCAAGGTACCGTTTCTGGCTGTTGGCGTTGGCGGGCTTGCTGATCCATGACGCCGCCCTGGCTGCTTCGGATTGCTGGAAAGCCCCTGCGCCACAATGCCGTGGCGCCGACCTGAAGTGGGCTGATCTGCGCGGCACCAAGCTTGACGGCGCCGATTTCGAAAGCGCCGATCTGGAACATGCCAACCGCCGTGGCGCTTCCCTCAAGGGGGCGAATTTCAAGGGTGCGCGCATGAGCCATGCCAGCCTGCAACAGGCCGACCTGCGTGTAGCGAATCTCGATGGCGCCGATCTTGCTTATGCTCACCTCGAAACCGCTAACCTGGAGCGCGCCAGCCTCAGGGGCGCCCAACTGGACAAAGCTGATCTCAAGCTGGCGGACCTTGAGGGTGCCAACCTGGAAGGCGCCAGCCTGAAGAATGCCGATCTGTCAGGTGCCGATCTGGAAAGTGCGAACCTGCGCTCAGCCAACCTTGTTTCAACCCTGCTCGGGATGGCCAACCTTAAACGTGCCGACCTGACCGGCGCCAGCCTGAATGACGCCTTCTTCCATGGCGCATTGTTCAAGCGAGCCATCTGGACCGATGGCCGCACCTGCGCCAGCGGCTCGATGGGAAAGTGCAAGTAATATGGCGAACCACAGCACGAAGCAGTAGTACAGCGGGACTTTTGCGAAAACCCTAGCCGTTCAGTCTTCAGCCGGTTTCACGCCTGATTAATTTGGCCACCTCAGATTTGTCCTGGCTGCATGCCGTTGCCCTTCCATCCATTTCAGGTTAATCGGCATCGGAACAATCGTCGAAACTATAATGGATTGGGTGACTCGATATAAAAGGGGAAATTCTCCATATGGGAGCAAGAACCATGAAAAAAATCACGAAAGCCGTATTCCCGGTGGCCGGCTTCGGCAGCCGTTTTCTGCCCGCCACCAAGGCCAGCCCCAAGGAGATGATGCCGGTCGTAGACAAACCGCTGATCCAGTATGCGGTGGAAGAAGCCGTAGCGGCCGGGATCACCGATATGGTTTTCATCACCGGGCGCAACAAGCGCGCTATAGAAGATCACTTCGACACCGCTTACGAAGTGGAATCGGAGCTCGCCGCCCGTGGCAAGCAGGAGCTGCTGCGCGCGGTGCAGGATGTCATCCCGAACCACGTGAACTGCATCTACATCCGCCAGCACGAGGCACTCGGACTGGGCCATGCCGTGCTGTGCGCACAGCCGGTCGTGCAGGACGAGCCTTTCGCCGTCATTCTCGCGGATGATCTGATCGATGCCGAACCGTCCGTCATCAAGCAGATGGTCGATGTGTTTACGACTTACCAGTGTTCCGTGCTGGGCGTACAGGACGTGCCCCGTGAACAAACGAGTCAGTACGGCATCGTCAGCGCAACTCATCTGGAACCGGGCGTGGAGCAGGTGAACGGCCTGGTTGAAAAACCCCGCCCGGAAGACGCCCCCTCCACCTTGGCTGTGGTCGGCCGCTATATTCTGACACCGCGCATCTTCTACCATTTGGCGCGAGCGCAGGCGGGTGCGGGGGGCGAAATCCAGTTGACGGACGGCATCGCCGCACTGCTGCAGGAAGAGAAACTGCTGGCCTATCGCTTCATCGGCACCCGCTACGATTGTGGTTCTAAGCTGGGATACCTCAAGGCACAGGTAGCCTTTGGCCTGAAACATGAGGATTTGCGCGAGGAGTTTGCCGCCTATCTGGCGACACTGTAATGCTGCAGCATTACAGATCGACTATTGAGAAATCACGAAAACCACAGCAACCTTGGAAAGGGACAGATGCGGAAAACGATCATATTCAGCGATCTGGACGGAACCTTGCTCGATGCGGTGAGGTATTCCTTCAATGACGCGCTGCCGGCCTTAAGCCTGATTCAGGCGCACGGCGTTCCGCTGGTTCTCTGTTCCAGCAAAACGCGCGCTGAAATCGAAGCTTGTCGCCAGCGCATGCACAACTTCCACCCTTTCATTACCGAAAACGGTGGCGGAATCTTCATTCCACAGGGCTACTTCTCCGCGCCGGTTGACTCAGTGGACGGCTATCAGCGCATCACGCTCGGCACGCCCTATGCAGAGATCCGGCGCCACTTCGTTGCTCTCCGAGAACGGCTTGGGGCAAGCGTACGCGGCTTTGCAGACATGACGGCAGAGGAGGTCGCCGAGTTGACGTGCCTCTCTTGCGATGACGCGACCTTGGCCAAGCAGCGTGATTTCGACGAACCTTTCGTCTTCGATGGCGCGCCTGACGCGCGTTTTCTGCAAGCCATAGAAGACGCCGGCCTGCACTGGACCCAGGGGCGGGTTTTCCACATCATGGGCAAACACGACAAGGGCCTTGCCGTGAAAACCCTGAAGGCGCTCTACGAGCGCGAGTATGGCGCTGTCGCAAGTATCGGGCTGGGTGACAGTCTGAACGACCTGCCCTTGCTCCAGGCCGTGGACCGCCCGGTGCTGATCCGGCACGAGGACGGAAGTTTTGATTCCCGCATCGCCATAGCCGGTCTGATGAAGACGCAAAGCCCCGGCCCGCAGGGCTGGAACGAAGCGGTGCTGCAATTGCTATCAGCCGGAAATGCCGGAGAAGAAACGCCGTCATCGATTCTTACCCATATCTTCAGCGCCGCCCTTGCCGCGGTCGATCCCTACCAGGCCGTGCTCAACGCCGCAAAGCTTGAGAACGACTGCCTGACTGTTGCCGGTGCCGCGTACCCGCTGGAAGACTTTAGCCGCATCGTTGTGGTCGGTGCGGGGAAGGCCACGGCGCGCATGGCATTGGCCATAGAAGCATTGCTCGGCGAACGGATTTCCGCCGGGCTGATTGTCGTGAAAGAAGGCCACGCGGCAAGCCTTGGCATGGTTGGGCAGATCGAGGCTTCCCACCCCGTACCGAATGAGGCCGGGGTGGAGGGTGCGCGGCGAATATTGGACATGGTGCGGGTCGCTGACGAGAGGACGCTGGTTATTTGCCTGCTCTCGGGCGGCGCGTCAGCACTGCTGGTCGCACCTGTCGCTGGGGTGACGCTGCAAGACAAGCAGGAAGTGACCGCTTTGCTGCTGAAAGCCGGCGCGGCCATCGGCGAACTGAACGCCGTGCGCAAGCATCTTTCAGCGGTCAAAGGCGGCAGGCTCGCGCAGGCCGCATACCCGGCGCAGCTGGTGACGATGATTCTTTCCGACGTGATCGGCGACCGGCTCGACGTCATCGCTTCCGGGCCGACCGCGCCGGACGGATCA
>JAUYSN010000145.1 GCA_030696235.1 Sulfuricella sp.
CGCCAGGAGGTGCTCGCGGGCATCGTCATCACCCTGCTCGCCGCGCTGTGGATACGCATCATGATCAGCCGCAGGCAGCTCAAGGTCTGGCATCTGGGGATCAATGGGGCGATGTACATCACCTACCTGGTGATTGTGCTAGCTTAAGCTTTACCCCCATCCTGGTTAGCGGTAATCTGCCCGTACGCACCGTACACACGGGAGATACCGCAATGGCCAGGAAACCGGCAGCCTCAGACCAACCCCCTCAAACGGCGAAAAACAAGGACGCGGCGCCTTTCTGCCACGCGCTCGCCAATCACCTCACCTACTCCGTCGGCAAGGACCATTTCACCGCCACCCCCCGCGACTGGTTCTTTGCGCTCGCCCATGTCACCCGCGACCAGCTGACCGGGCGCTGGATGGAGACCATGCGGCGCTATTACCGCGCCGACGCCAAGCGGATCTATTACCTGTCGATGGAATTCCTGATCGGCCGGTCCCTGACCAACAGCCTGCTCAACATCGGGCATCTGGATCGCTGCCACCAGGCCGCGCTCGATGCCGGCCTGGACTTGGACATGGCGCGCGAAATGGAACCCGATGCCGCCCTCGGCAACGGCGGTCTGGGGCGCCTGGCTGCCTGCTTCCTGGATTCCATGGCTACCCTCGGCCTGCCGAGCTACGGCTACGGCATCCGCTACGAATACGGCATGTTCAACCAGCGTATCGAAAACGGCTGGCAGGTGGAGCACCCAGACAACTGGCTGCGCTACGGCAATCCCTGGGAATTTCCGCGCCCGGAAGTGCTGTACCCGGTCAAGTTTTACGGCCGGACGCTGGAATACGTCGGAGAGGATGGCAGCCCGCACCACCACTGGGTGGACACCGAGGATGTCATGGCGATGGCCTATGACACGCCGGTTCCGGGCTATGGCGGCAAATCGGTGAACAATATGCGATTGTGGTCGGCCAAGGCATCACGGGATTTCGATCTGAAGTACTTCAACGAGGGCAACTACATCATGGCGGTGGAGGACAAGAATGAATCGGAAAACTTGTCCAAGGTGCTTTACCCCGACGACACCACGACGATGGGCAGAGAACTGCGCCTGAAGCAGCAGTTTTTTTTCGTCAGCGCCTCGTTGCAGGACATGCTCTACCGCTTCAATAAATTCCACAAAAATCTCGATGAATTGCCTGACAAGGTAGCGATCCAGCTCAACGACACCCACCCCTCGATCGCGATTCCCGAACTGATGCGCATCCTGCTGGATATGTACCACCTCGACTGGGACCGTGCCTGGAACATCGTCACCCGCACCTTCTCCTACACCAACCACACACTCATGCCGGAGGCACTGGAAACCTGGCCAGTAAGCCTGTTCGAGACGATCCTGCCGCGCCACCTGCAAATCATCTACGAAATCAACCAGCGCTTCCTGAACGATGTCCGCCACCACCATCCCGGCGACGTCGAACTGCTGAAGCGCATGTCCGTCATCGATGAAGACAACGGGCGGCGCATCCGCATGGCGTACCTGGCTATCGTCGGCAGCCACCAGGTAAACGGCGTGGCGCAAATCCATACCGAGCTGATGCGCCAGACTATTTTCGCCGACTTCGACCGCTTCTATCCGGGCAAGATCATCAACATCACCAACGGCATCACCCCGCGGCGCTGGCTCAACCAAGCCAACCCCGGCCTGGCCGGGCTGATTACCGGGTACATCGGTAGCGACTGGATCACCAATCTGGAACAGCTGAGCAAGCTCAAGAAATTTTCCGCCGACCCAGCCTTCCAGGACAAATTTCGCGCCGTGAAGCAGGGAAACAAGGAAACTCTTGCGCGGATCATCGAGAGCAAGCTGGGCATCATGGTCAACCCCGCCTCGATGTTCGACGTGCAGATCAAGCGCATCCACGAATACAAGCGGCAACTGCTCAACCTGCTCCGTGTCGTCGCGCTGTACAACCGCATCCGCGCCAATCCGGAGTTGGATCGGGTGCCGCGCACCGTGATCTTCAGCGGCAAGGCGGCACCCGGTTACGCGACGGCCAAGCTGATCATCAAGCTGATCAACGACGTGGCGGACAACGTCAACAACGACCCGGCCGCAAGGGATCTGCTCAAGGTGGTGTACATTCCCAATTACGACGTGACCACCGCCTCGGACATCATCCCCGCAGCGGACATTTCCGAGCAGATTTCCACCGCCGGCACTGAAGCATCCGGTACTGGCAACATGAAGCTCGCCCTGAACGGCGCGCTGACGATCGGCACCCTGGACGGGGCCAACATCGAGATCCGCGACGAAGTCGGCGCGGACAACATTTTCATTTTCGGGCTGAATGCAGCGGAAGTCGCCGAACTGCAGGACAAGGGCTACAACCCCTGGAATTACTACCACGGCAACGAGGAACTACGACAGGTGCTGGAGATGATCGGCTCAGGCTTTTTTTCGCCGGACGAGCCTGGCCGCTTCCTCCCGATCATCGACGCGCTGACTGATGGTGGCGACCATTACCTGCTGCTCGCTGACTACGCCGCCTACGTCGAATGCCATGAAAAAATTGAAGCGCTCTACCGCAACCCCGGTGATTGGGCACGCAAGGCCATCCTCAACGTGGCGGGCATGGGGAAGTTTTCCAGCGATCGCACCATCAGGGAATATGCGGAAAAGATCTGGGGGGTGAAAGCGGTGAGGGGTGAGGGGTGAGGGGTGAGGGATGAGGGGTGAAAAGTTTATCCCGTTTCCCATCACTCATACCCCATTGCTAATCCATCCCCAGCCGTTCCAGCCGGTAGCGCAATGCGCGGAAGGTGATGCCAAGCAGCTTGGCTGCGGCAGTCTTGTTGTAGCGCGTCTTTTCCAGCGCATCTGTGATCGCCGCTTTTTCCACGGCATCGAGGTATTCCTGCAGCGGCAAGCTTTTCATCTGCGCCATGTCCTTCGGCTGTTTCGCCGCGAGCTGCAAATCCTCGCAACCTATCTCGCCACCCGTAGTCAGCGCCATCGCCCGCTCGAGGATGTTTTCCAGCTCGCGCACGTTGCCGGGAAAATCATATTCCCGCAGTTCCTTCAACGCTGTCAGGCTCAATTTCGGCGGTTCAGCGTTCAAACACGCCACTTTCTTGAGAATTTCCGCGGCCAGCAGCGGGATATCCTCCGGGATCTCGCGCAGCGCCGGCATCTTCAACACAATCACGTTGAGCCGGTAAAACAAGTCCTGGCGAAATTTCCCGCTTTCCACACATAGCGCCAGATCCTGGTGAGTGGCGCTGATGATACGTACATCCACTGGATCTTCCTGGGTGGCCCCCACCTTGCGCACCATTTTTTCCTGGATGACGCGCAGCAGCTTCACCTGCATCGGCAAAGGCAGGTCTGCCACTTCGTCGAGGAACAGGGTGCCGCCGCTGGCCGCCTGAAAAAAACCGTCCTTGTCCTGGTTGGCGCCGGTGAAGGCGCCTTTCTTGTAACCGAAGAACTCGCTTTCCATCAGGTTCTCGGGGATCGCGCCGCAGTTGACGGCGATAAACGGGCCATCGCCGCGCGGACCGTTGAGATGGATCAGCCGCGCCGCCATCTCCTTGCCGCTGCCCGATTCCCCGGTGATATGAACCGGCGCTTGGCTACGCGCCAGCTTCGCTATCATCTGGCGGGTCAGATGCATCAGGGGCGAATTTCCGAGCAACGCCGGCTGGCTGGCGACGGCTTGGCCTTCTTCTATTTTTCTTGACTGACTGGGACTGGGCAATTTGAGCGCGGAGTTAACCAAAGCGCGCAGTTGGTCCAAAGATACCGGCTTGGAAAGATAATCGAATGCGCCCGCCTTGAGGGCGGCGACGGCATTTTCCGCGCTGCCGTAGGCGGTGATCACCGCCACCGGTTTGCCGGGATAATTCCTGGTCACATATTCCAGAAAACCCAGGCCATCTCCGTCTGGCAAACGCATGTCGGTGAGGCAAAGATTATAGTAGTTCTTGTGCAGGTACTGCTCCGCCTCGAACGTGCTGGCTGCCGCATCGACCTCCAGGCCCATGCGCTGCAGAGTCAGTACCAGCAGCTCGCGTATATCGGCCTCGTCGTCCACAACCAGCACACGGCGCGGTTGTTCTTCATTATTCCGGGAAACTTGCGGCGTCCGGTTCAACATATCTCCTTTTCAGAGCTTATCCTGAATTGCCCGCCTTGCGGGGCTTCAATGTAATCGAGCGTGGCCCCGTTGGCTTCACACAGCTCGCGGGCAATGTAAAGCCCCAAACCGG
Source organism: Sulfuricella sp. (assembly GCA_030696235.1). Taxonomy (GTDB): domain Bacteria; phylum Pseudomonadota; class Gammaproteobacteria; order Burkholderiales; family Sulfuricellaceae; genus Sulfuricella. Next base: position 4,253 of record JAUYSN010000145.1, read on the forward strand.
TGCCGGTACTGTCGGTGGTAAAGAATGGCTCGAACAGCTGGGTGCGCAACGCTTCGGCAACGCCGGGCCCGTCATCAGCCACATCCAATTGTACAACATTCCCAGGCGAGGCAAATGCCGCACGCAGGCGGATGCTGCCGTCCCGACGCCGGCAGTGGCGCCAGGCATTGCGGCACAGGTTCCACAGCACCTGGTCGAGGTGATACCGGTCGAAGCGTACCGTCACGTCATCCGCCACGTCCAGAACAACAGCCTTGGCCGGAATTTTTTCGGTCTGACAAAACTGCTCGACGAACTGGCGCAAAGTCGTTCCCAGGCGGAGCATTTCCGGCGTGGCGCGGTCCCTGCGGTTGAGTTGCAAGACATCCTGCACCATCCGGTCGATGCGATGGGTGTTATCGCGGACAATCTGCAGCAGCCGGGCATGGGTCGCATCCTGCCCCGGCTCCTCCTGCAATAGCTGGGCCGCGTGGCCGATCGAGCTGAGGGGGTTGCGGATCTCATGTGCGATATTGGCCGTCAACCTGCCCAGTGCAGCCAGCTTATGCTGCTGGGCCCGCGCCTGCATCAGGCTCAAATCTTCCAGAAAGATCAACGCACCCAGCATCGCGTCCCCGCCAATCGCGGAAAAATGCGCCTGCACCTGTTTGCCGGTGGCCGGCACGGTCAGCTCGAAGCGATCGTTGCCAGGGTCTGCGCGCCAGCGCCGTAGGCACTCGGATAATGCCGGAAAATAGTCGTTGAGCCGCAGCTTATCCCACACTGCCGCCGGCGTGCCGAGCAATTTTTCCGCCTCGCCATTATGCTGCCTCACCCGCCCCTGCTCGTCCACCACCAGCACGCCGTCCTGCATATTATGGATCACCAGCTGGTTGACCTGGGCCAGGTTGGCAAGGTCGATGCTCTGCTTCCGCGCCAGATTCTCGGTCACAGCCAGGCGTCTGGTCAGAACAAAGGCCAGCCCGGCGATAGCGAAAAACCCCATGCTGGTCAGGCTGGTTTGCAGATAATCCTTGGTATTTCCCGCCAGCACCAGCACCTGATAAGTCTGCTCGAGCAAAAGCATAATGCTCGCCATCGCGGCATGGAACATTGCCAGGCGGCCACGGCTGACCATGCCGATGGCTACCAGCGGCCCCAGCAGGAGCAGCCCGAGGCCGCTCTGAATACCCCCGCTGGCATGCATCAGCAGCACGATAAACAAAATATCCGCACTCACCTGGGCACTCAGGAGAAGGTTGAAGCGCGGCCAGCGAATATCGATCGGCACGATCATCAGCACCGCAAAGAACACGTAAGCAATGCTGGTGGCGTAGAACAGGGAGGGATTGTAAGCGCCAAAGGGGTTGATGGCGCCGAACAGGGTATAGGCGACGGCGAACGTGCCGGCCAGGGTCAGTCGAAATAGATTGAAATAGCGGAGAGAACGCCAGTATGACTCAGGTTGAGGCGTGGGCCGAACCTGCAGCAATTCTGTCAGCATTGCGGGGTGATGCCCGGCCGATTCGCGAGTTTCACGTTAAGCGGCCGGGAGAACGCAAGGATTACTTCTGATGGAGTTGGCGATGCTCATTGGTGCAAAAGGATTCACCGTGACTGACGATGCTTTCGCTCCTCGGCAGATGCACTCCACAATGGGCGCAGCGCACCATATCCTCGCCGGTTTCGTTTTTTTGCGCGTCTTCCCGCTTGATCCTGCGGCCATAGCTTTTGACGAGGCGGTAAACAACCCAGGCGGCCAGAGCAAGAAGTATCAGTTTGATCAACATCACCCTACCCCGGTAAACGAGGCGCCTCAGGTATCAAGATTTGGACATGAACTGGTCGGGGTGAGAGGATTCGAACCTCCGGCCTCTGCGTCCCGAACGCAGCGCTCTACCAGGCTAAGCTACACCCCGTGTTGATTTCTTTCAGTAACTTCGCGTTACCGAAAAGTCTGCCAATTGTAGCAAAGATTCCTTGTATTTTGAATGCGGCAGATGCGAAATCGCCTCGCACGCCACCCGGGCCTCAGCCTTCGCCTGGCTTTTCGCGTAATCCAGCGCGCCCGTATCGCGGATCGCGGCCATCACTGCATCCAGCTCGTTCAGGCCGCCATGCTCGATCGCCCTGCGAATCACCTCTGCTTGCTGCGGTGTGCCGTTTTTCATGGCATAGATCAGGGGCAGCGTAGGTTTGCCCTCAGCCAAATCATCACCGACGTTTTTGCCGGTTTCGGCATGGTCGCCGGAATAATCCAGCACGTCGTCGATCAACTGGAACGCCGTGCCCATGCGCATCCCATAGACTGCCATAGCCTCCTCGTCGGCCACGGAGGCATTGCCCAGGATCGCGCCGAGGCGGGTGGCGGCCTCGAACAGTTTGGCGGTTTTGTAGTGAATCACCTGAAGATAGCGCGCCTCGTCAATATCCGCGTCGTTACAGTTCAACAGTTGCAGCACTTCGCCCTCGGCGATGACGTTGGTTGCATCCGCCAGCACCTCCATCACGCGCATGCTACCCGCCCCGACCATCATCTGGAAGGCCCTGGAATAGAGGAAGTCGCCCACCAGCACGCTGGCGGCGTTGCCGAACAGGGCGTTGGCGGTGGCGTTGCCGCGCCGCAGGTTCGATTCGTCCACCACGTCGTCGTGCAGCAGGGTGGCGGTATGGATGAATTCGACCACTGCCGCCAGCACGTGATGGTAGCCGCCGGAATAGCCGAACGCACCAGCCGACAACAGCACCAGCGCGGGGCGCAGGCGCTTGCCGCCACTATTGATGATGTATTCGCTGATCTGGCGGATCAGCACGACTTCGGAATAGAGCCGCTTGCGGATGACTTCATCCACGGCTAGCATATCCGACTCGATGGGACTGCGTATGGCTTCCAGCGACACAAAAAATCCAGAGGTTGTGTGAAAAAGGGCTAATGGTAGGAACGAGAGCAATTCGGTGTCAAGTTTTTCCAGTCCCGCCCCTGATTCCTAAACAATATTTAACCCTCGTCACAAAATTCTGGTACAATCGCGTTCCTTTTTAAAAGCAAGTGTGGAGCTCAATATGTACGCGGTCATAAAAACCGGTGGCAAGCAGTATCGCGTTGCCCCTGGCGAAAAATTGAAAATAGAACAGATACCGGCAGACATTGGCAGCGAAATCGTACTGGATCAAGTATTAATGGTTGCAGACGGTGAAGCAGTCACGGTAGGCACGCCCCTGGTAAGCGGCGCTACGGTCAAGGCGACGGTCGTCGCGCATGGTCGCGGCGATAAGGTGCAGATTTTTAAAATGCGTCGTCGCAAGCACTACCAGAAGCATCAGGGACATCGTCAGAACTATACCGAGATCCGCATCGACGGCATCGCGGCGCAGTAAGGAGAATCAGCAATGGCACATAAAAAAGCAGGCGGCAGTGTACGCAACGGCCGCGACTCTCATTCCAAGCGTCTGGGCGTGAAGCGCTACGGTGGCGAGCTGGTTTCCGCCGGCAGCATCATCGTGCGCCAGCGCGGCACCCAGATGTATGCGGGCGACAACGTCGGCATGGGCAAGGATCACACCTTGTTCGCCAAGGTCGCCGGCACCATCAGCTTCGCCGTCAAGGGTGCGGCAAAGCACAAAGTGGTTACCATCACTCCGGCCTAAACCAGCCGGATGGTGGAGCCTTTAGGCCCTATCAAACGATAGGGCTTTTTTATTTGAGTTGGTAGGGTGGGCACGTTTTTGTGCCCACGCGGGACAACCTCTGCTGACCGCGTGGGCACAAGGGCGGTGCCCACCCTACTTGACTGGTTTAAAAAATGAAATTCATTGACGAAGCAAAAATCGAAGTCCATGCCGGTGACGGCGGCAACGGCTCGGCCAGCTTCAGGCGCGAAAAGTACATCGACAAGGGCGGGCCGAACGGCGGTGATGGCGGACGCGGCGGCAGCATCTATGCGATTGCCGACCGCAACATCAACACCCTGGTGGACTATCGCTTTGCCCGCATCCACCGCGCCGAACGCGGCGAAAACGGGCAGGGATCGGATTGCTACGGCAAGGGCGGCGAAGATATGGTGCTGCGCGTGCCGGTCGGCACCGTCATCACCGACATCAACACCAACGAAATCATCGCCGACCTCGCCCATGACGGCGAGAAATCCCTGATCGCCAAGGGCGGCAAGGGCGGCCTCGGCAACCTGCACTTCAAGTCCAGCACCAACCGGGCGCCGCGCCAGTTCACGCACGGCGAACTGGGTGAAGTACGGGAACTCAAACTGGAACTCAAGGTGCTGGCCGACGTCGGGCTGCTGGGCATGCCCAATGCCGGAAAGTCCACTTTCATCCGCGCTGTTTCGGCGGCCAAGCCGAAGGTGGCGGACTACCCCTTCACCACACTGCACCCCAACCTTGGCGTAGTGCGCGTGGAGCACGACAAAAGCTTCGTCATCGCCGACATTCCAGGCCTGATCGAGGGTGCCGCCGAAGGCGCCGGCCTCGGTCACCAGTTCCTGCGCCATCTGGCACGCACCCGATTGCTGCTGCATCTGGTCGACATCGCCCCCTACGACGAAACCGCCAACCCGGTGGCAGAAGCTCACGCAATCGTCAACGAACTCAAGAAATACGACGAATCGCTCTACCAGAAGCCGCGCTGGCTGCTGCTGAACAAGATGGACATGCTGCCCGCAGACGAACGCGACCAGTACAGACAGCAGTTCCTCAAGGACTTTGGCTGGGACGGGAAATGCTTTATCATTTCCGCCCTCACCGGAGAAGGCTGCAAGGAAGTAGTCTACGCCATCATGGAGTTTCTCGATCAGAACCGTGAACTTGAACAGGAAACCGAACCACAGAGGCACAGAGGCACAGAGGAAGAACAAGAACAGTGAACGAGTAACATCGATTTTCTCTGTGCCTCTGTGGTAAAAAATCATGAAATCCGTCATCGCCAACAGCAAACGCCTGGTCGTAAAAGTCGGCAGCAGCCTGGTCACCAATAGCGGCGCAGGCCTCGACCATCAGGCCATCGCCACTTGGGCGGCGCAGATTGCCGCCCTCAAGGCCATGGGGCGCGAAGTGGTGCTGGTCTCTTCCGGCGCGATCGCCGAGGGGATGCAACGCCTCGGCTGGAAGAAGCGCCCCAGCGCGGTGCATGAACTGCAAGCCGCAGCCGCGGTGGGCCAGATGGGTCTGGTGCAGGTTTATGAAACCTGCTTCCGCAAGCATGGCCTGCACACCGCGCAAATCCTGCTGACCCACGACGACCTCGCCGACCGCAAGCGCTATCTCAATGCCCGCTCCACCCTGCGCACCCTGCTCAAACTGAACACCATCCCGATCATCAACGAAAACGACACCGTAGTCACTGAGGAAATCCGCTTCGGCGACAACGACACCCTGGGGGCTCTGGTCACCAACCTGATCGATGCGGATGCGCTGGTGATTCTGACCGACCAGACCGGGCTGTATTCCGCCGATCCGCGCAAGGATCCCTCAGCCACGCTGGTGAGCGAAGCGCGCGCCGGCGACCCGGCACTGGAAACCATGGCGGGCGGAGCCGGCAGCGATATCGGCCGCGGCGGCATGCTGACCAAAATTCTCGCCGCCAAGCGTGCGGCTCGCAGCGGCGCCCATACCGTGATTGCCTGGGGGCGCGAGCCGGACGTGCTGATCCGCCTCGCCCAAGGCGAAGCGATCGGCACCCAACTGATTGCCGGCGAAATGAAGACCGTGGCACGCAAACAATGGCTCGCCGACCACCTCCAGGTCGGCGGCAAACTCACGCTCGACGATGGCGCGGTCAATGCCCTGCGCAAGGAAGGCAAAAGCCTGCTGCCGATCGGCGTAACCGCGATTGCCGGTGATTTCGAGCGTGGTGAAGTGGTGACCTGCCTGGACGCGAAAGGCCGTGAAATTGCCCGCGGCCTGGTCAATTACAGCGCGCAGGAAACTCAACAAATCCTGCGCCACGCCAGTACGGAGATCGAATCCGTCCTGGGGTACGTGGACGAACCGGAATTGATCCATCGGGACAATTTAGTTTTGCTCTGATACAAAACTCAATTTCAGTGTAGGCTAACGTTCGCGCAGCTAACGTTATGCCGGAGCTACACAACCTGGTTTTGCTTTAGCCGAAAATCGCGGCGAGGGCGCCGCTCCTACATGCACGAGCATTCATCTGAGTTTAAAGCAAAACCAGCTACAGGTTGTTTTTATGGCCTGAAACCGCGCCTCAGCAGATCGACCGCTTCCTGCGGGGTTTTCACGATAATGCCGTTGGGACAAAAGAAATCGTCGTAAAGCATGTGATGGTGACGGTTACGATCCTGGTAGCGGACCGGTTCCCACTTGGCGAAGCGCGCCCTTGACCAGGACCCTTCCTTGCGCCCGAAAGCGTAAAGCTTCCTTTCTCGGCTGGCGCAGCGGATACCCTCGAAGCTCACATTGACGGCTCCCGCCGATGATTTGACGATCATCGTGTAGCGCACCACGCCGTCCTCACCTGTGCTGATGGAAGCGGCATCGACAAAAAACTTGTTATCAGTGGCGGCGCTAACGAATAGCGGCAGCAGACTTTCTTCCTTCGGATAAGGCGGGAGTTGGGCCTCGATCTCGGCCCACGGCTTTTCCTCATCGAATTCGAACTCGAATTTTCCCCATTCTGCGGGGGCCGTCAGAGGAACGGCCAGTAGCAACAGTACAAAGAGTTTTTTCATTCCCTACTTGACGAGCTGAGCCTGAATTTCAGCGAAGGTCTGTGCGATTTCCAGGGTCTGGATTTCCGTGCCCAAGAGTCTTGAAACCTGAGTAGTGGAAAAAATCCCCCGCACCCGTTGGGCCTGACCGAACCCTTCGGTATCCACCACCAAGGCATGCTGGCGGCCGCATTTTTTCAGGGTTGCGACGATATGACCCACTTTCGCCGCGGCGACATCCTGCATGCACAGCACTTCCAGCTTTTCCTGCGGCGTCATGATGTTGCGCACCAGGATATCCTCCCGCCTGCCGCCGGACTTCTGGATGAATTGCAGTGGTTTCTCGCCCAGAATGTCGGTTGCGGTAACCAGCCCGAGGACGGTTTCCTGATCGTCGATCACCAGCAGCAGCCTGACGCTGTGCCGGACCATACGCTCCCTGGCGGCATCCACCGTTTTTTCCGGCCCGATGGTCACCGCCATCACCTCTTTCAGGTCAGTCATCACCCGCACCGCCGGGTCGCCCAGTTCGACATGGGCCGGCGAGGTTTGCAGGGGTTGGTAATAAGTCGCCCCTTGCGCAAGGTTGTTGGGCGGTAGCGGGGTAAATTCAACCATCTTGACTCCAGCTTATTCTGATTTATTGAGGTAGCCGACCAGCTCGTTGAGCGCCAAGCGGTACACATCGCGTTTGAATTCGATCACCGATTCCAGCGGCACCCAGTAATGGTGCCAACGCCAAGCATCGAACTCGGGATGCGATGATGCGCGCAACGACACATCGCTGTCGCGCCCGGTCAAACGCAAAAGAAACCAGATCTGCTTCTGGCCCTTGTAACTGCCGCGCCACTCCCGCCGCACCCAGTTCTGCGGCACATCGTAGCGCAGCCAGTCCCTGGTGCGGCCGATAATCTTCACGTGCTGTGACTGCAGCCCGACTTCTTCCTCCAGTTCCCGAAACATTGCCTGCTCGGGGGATTCCCCGGCCTTGATGCCACCTTGCGGAAACTGCCAGGAATACTCCTTGATACGCTTGCCCCAGAAAACCTCATTTTTTGCATTGCATAGAATGATGCCGACATTGGGGCGATAACCGTCCCGGTCTATCATTTGTGAAACACCTCAAATCCGTTAAGTTAACGTAATCTTTTCACATTTCACCCGGCAATGAAAGCCAAATAACGCACACCCATGACCGAAGTCACGATTGCGAATGAAGCAGACCCACCATATGCCCGGCATTCCGAAAAAATCACCGCATTATCTTTAATCATGTGACAAAGACAATAGGCATGGGTTCCACACGAAATCTTAACTAAATAAGCAGGCGCTTTTCAGTGTGGGTATTAAGGCTGCGCAGTCCTTCCACGAACTTGAGAAATTCCAGTCCATACGCCTGCTCCAGTTCTCTGGCGCGCTGGCGCAGATCGTCCCAACGCGGATTGCCGGGGCTGCGCTTGAAACCGAACACGACCATGTTGCCGTGCTTTTCCGTAGGCAGGCATAGCGTCAGACCATTGAAACTGGTCTCGATACGCTGCAAGTAGACGTCAAAATTCTTGTCGCTGCCCCACAGGTTTACCGCCAGAATCCCAC
>JAUYSN010000146.1 GCA_030696235.1 Sulfuricella sp.
GGGTGTGCTCGGTGCCTTGCTGGTGGAAACGGCGGAGGGGCTGCGATTCCGCATCGGAACGGGGTTTTCCGACGCTCAGCGTCGAAACCCGCCTGCGCCGGGAAGCTGGGTGACGTATCGCCATATCGGACTGAACGAAGACAGCGGCATTCCCCGCTTCGCCAGTTTCATGCGGGTGCGGGAAGACGTGCCCGGCGGGGAGAGGTAAAAGTCGCAGGCCTGTTCACTACCCCTCACCCCTCACCCCTCTGCGGCGTGTTAAAATTCCGTCCATGCGTTCCCTACCCTACTGGCGTCTCTCCGGTTTTTATTTCTTCTATTTTGCCTTTGTCGGCGCGATGGCCCCGTTCTGGGGGCTGTATCTCAAATCGCTGGCATTCAACGCGTTCCAGATCGGCGTGCTGATGTCGCTGCTGCAGGTGATGCGGATGTTTGCGCCCAACTTCTGGGGCTGGGTGGCCGACCGTGCCGGCAAGCGCGTCGCCATCGTCCAGATTGCGGTCGGTTTGAGTTTGCTGAGCTTTGTTCCGGTGTTTTTCGGTTCCAGCTTTGCCTGGCTGTTCGTGGCGATGTCGCTGATGAGCTTTTTCTGGAGTGCTTCCCTGCCGCTGGTGGAAGCGACCACGCTCAGCCATCTCGGCGAGAAGACTGCAAAGTACGGGCGCATCCGGCTGTGGGGCTCGGTCGGATTCATCATTGCGGTGATCGGGCTGGGCTATCTGTTCGATTACGTCGAGATTAGCTGGCTGCTGTGGGCAGTGCTGGGCATCGTGGCCGCGTTGCTGCTGTTTTCGCGCCACATTCCGGAGGCGGAGGTGCTGCCTCATCACACCGACCATCTGCCGATCTGGCACATCATCCGCCGTCCCGAGGTGCTTGCTTTTATCGGCGCCGGTTTCCTGATGGCGGCGGCGCATGGCGCTTATTACACGTTCTACTCGATTTATCTGGTCGATCACGGTTATGCCAAGAGCAGCGTGGGGCTGCTGTGGTCGCTCGGGGTGGTGTGCGAGATCGGCGTGTTCCTGTGGATGCCGCGCCTGCTGCGCAGTGTGACGCTGCGCCAGGTGTTGCTGGCCAGTCTCGCCCTCGCGGCGCTGCGCTTTCTGATGATCGGCTGGGGGGTGGGCTGGATTGCCGTGATCGTGGCGGCCCAGTTGCTCCACGCCGCCACCTTCGGCGCCTACCATTCGGCGGCGGTGGAAATGGTGCACCGCTTTTTCAAAGGCAGGCATCAGGCCCAGGGGCAGGCGCTCTACAACAGCCTGTCGTTCGGGGCGGGAGGGACGCTGGGCGGGCTGTATAGCGGCATGGCCTGGGAAACGCTGGGACCGGAAGTGACGTTTACCATTGCGGCCGCTTTTGCCTTGGCGGCGTTTGGGTTAGTGGCGTGGAAGTTGAGGTTGTAGGTTGCAGGGAAGCGCGGCGCGCCCCGTTTCCGTTATGCAACTATCCGATTTGCCAAGAAATATGCCATAATTTCCGTTTTTCGCCGTCTTTTAAGTCAGTCATGAGCGCACAAACCCTTTACGACAAGTTATGGCAGTCCCATGTGGTGCACACCGAGTCGGATGGCACCACGTTGCTTTACATCGACCGTCATCTGCTGCATGAAGTGACCAGCCCGCAGGCATTCGAGGGGCTGCGTCTGGCCGGGCGCAAGCCGTGGCGCTTGAGCGCCAACTTGGCGGTGGCCGACCATAACGTGCCGACTACCGACCGCAGTCATGGCATCGCCGACCCGATTTCGCGTCTTCAGGTGGAAACCCTGGACGACAACTGCGCCAGTTTCGGGATTACCGAATTCAAGATGGGCGATGTGCGCCAAGGCATCGTGCACGTCATCGGCCCGGAGCAGGGCGCGACCCTACCGGGGATGACGGTGGTGTGCGGGGACTCGCATACCAGCACGCATGGCGCTTTCGGCGCGCTGGCCCACGGTATCGGTACCAGCGAAGTCGAGCATGTGCTCGCCACGCAATGTTTGCTGCAGAAGAAATCCAAAACCATGCTGGTCAGGGTGGAGGGGTCTCTGGGTAAAGGCGCCACGGCCAAGGACATCGCGCTGGCAGTGATCGGCAGAATCGGCACCGCGGGCGGCACCGGCTACGCCATCGAGTTTGCCGGCTCGGCGATCCGCGCGCTTTCCATGGAAGGGCGCATGACCCTGTGCAACATGGCAATCGAGGCGGGTGCGCGTGCCGGCATGGTGGCGGTGGACGACACCACGATCAATTACATCAAGGGCCGTCCCTTTGCACCCAAGGGCGAGCTGTGGGACAAGGCGGTAGCCAACTGGCGCACGCTGGTGAGCGACGAGGGCGTGCATTTCGACGCGGTGGTCGAAGTCGATGCTGCGGCGATCAAGCCCAGCGTGACCTGGGGCACGTCGCCGGAGATGGTGGTTACAGTGGACGACAAGGTGCCCGATCCGGCGCAGGAGTCCGATCCGGTCAAGCGTTCCGGCATGGAACGGGCACTGGCCTACATGGGCTTGCAGGCGAATACGCCGATCACGCAGATCGCGGTGGACAAGGTGTTCATCGGCTCCTGCACCAATTCCCGGATCGAAGACCTGCGCGGCGCGGCGAAAATCGCCAAGGGCAAGCACAAGGCGGCGAACGTCAAGCAAGTGCTGGTGGTGCCGGGTTCCGGCCTGGTCAAGCAGCAGGCTGAGGCGGAAGGCCTGGACAAGATTTTTATCGAGGCCGGTTTCGAATGGCGCGATCCCGGGTGCTCGATGTGCCTGGCGATGAATGCCGACCGGCTGGAACCGGGCGAGCGTTGCGCCTCCACCTCCAACCGTAATTTCGAGGGACGGCAGGGGCCGGGTGGTCGAACCCATCTGGTCAGTCCGGAGATGGCCGCGGCTGCGGCGATTGCCGGGCATTTCGTCGATATACGGGATTGGTAGTAAAAGCGTAACCATTTACCGCCAAGGACGCCAGGGACGCAAAGGAAAAACATAAGGAATTCCTTTGCGCTACCTTGCGGCCTTTGCGGTGAAAGATTTTATTCTTTTAAGAGGATACGTGACATGAGCAAATTAGTATGGGTTGTCGTTGTGGTTGCTGCTGCAATCCTGGCCGGTTGCAATACCATGCGCGGCGTCGGCCAGGATATCGAGAAGGGCGGCGAAGCCATTCAGAAGGCGGTTAAATAAATGGAAAAATTCACCCGGCTGGAAGGTTTGGTGGCACCGCTGGATCGTGCCAACGTCGATACCGACGCGATCATTCCCAAGCAGTTCCTGAAGTCCATCAAGCGCAGCGGTTTCGGGCCGAACCTGTTCGACGAGTGGCGCTATCTCGACCACGGCGAGCCGGGCCAGGATTGCAGCAACCGTCCGCTCAACCCGGATTTCGTGCTCAATCAGCTGCGCTATCAGGGCGCGCAAATCCTGCTGGCGCGCGAGAACTTCGGTTGCGGCTCAAGCCGCGAGCATGCGCCATGGGCGTTGCTGGACTACGGTTTCCGCGCTGTTATCGCGCCCAGCTTCGCCGATATTTTCTTCAACAACTGCTTCAAGAACGGCATTCTGCCGATTGTGATGGATGCCGAAGAAGTCGACCGCCTGTTCAAGGAAACGGTGGCGACCGAGGGCTACCGGTTGACGGTGGACCTGGAGCAGCAGTTGGTCACTACGCCGGGCGGGTATGGCGTCAGCTTCGAGGTGGATTCTTTCCGCAAGTACTGCCTGCTCAACGGCCTGGATGACATCGGCCTGACGCTGCAGAACGCGGACAAGATCAAGGCATACGAAGAGCGGCGCAAGGTCGAGGCGCCGTGGTTGTTTGTTTGATAAATCATTTACCGCAAGGGACGCAAGGGTACGCGAAGGAAGGCTTGTTAAGGGTTTGGTTTTACCTTTGCGATCCTTCGCGTCCTTTGCGGTGAAACACTGGGAATTAATATGAAAATTGCAGTCTTGCCGGGTGACGGCATCGGGCCGGAAATCGTCGCGCAGGCGGTCAAGGTGCTCAAGGCGCTGTCCAGCGACGGCATGAAAATAGAGATGGAAGAAGCGCCGATCGGCGGGGCGGGCTATGACGCGGCGGGTGATCCGCTACCAGCGGCCACTCTCAAGCTGGCGCAGGTTGCGGATGCCGTGCTGCTGGGAGCGGTCGGCGGCTGGAAGTACGATGCCCTGCCACGGCCGATGCGTCCGGAGCAAGGGCTGCTGCGCATCCGCAAGGAACTCAACCTGTTTGCCAACCTGCGCCCGGCACTGCTTTACCCTGAACTGGCCGACGCTTCCAGTCTCAAGCCGGAAGTGGTGTCCGGCCTCGACATCATGATCGTGCGCGAGCTTACCGGAGATATCTACTTCGGCCAGCCGCGCGGCATCCATATCAATGAAAAGGGCGAGCGCGAGGGCTTCAATACGATGCGCTACTCGGAGTCGGAAATCCGCCGCATCGGGCATGTCGCTTTCGGCATTGCCAGCAAGCGCAACCGCAAGGTTTGCTCGGTGGACAAGGCCAACGTGCTGGAAACCACTGAACTGTGGCGCCAGATCATGATCGAAGTGGCAAAGGACTACCCGGATGTCGAGCTTTCCCACATGTATGTGGACAACGCGGCGATGCAGCTGGTGCGCGCGCCCAAGCAGTTCGACGTGATCGTCACCGGCAACATTTTCGGCGACATCCTGTCCGACGAGGCGTCGATGCTGACCGGCTCCATCGGCATGCTGCCTTCGGCTTCCCTGGACAGCAACAACAAGGGCATGTACGAGCCCAGCCACGGCTCCGCGCCGGACATCGCCGGGCAGAACATCGCCAATCCGCTCGCGACCATACTGTCGGCGGCGATGATGATGCGCTATACCTTCAACCGTGAGGAAGTCGCACAGCGCATCGAAGGTGCAGTGAAGAAGGTGCTGGCTAACGGTTTGCGCACTTCCGACATCTGGACCGAAGGGACGCGCAAGGTCTCGTGCAGCGAGATGGGCGACGCGGTGGTGGCAGCGCTATAGAAAAATTTACCGCAAAGGACGCAAAGGATCGCGAAGGTAAAAGCAAGAGAAGTCCTTTGCGTACCATAGCGTCCTTTGCGGTGAGAATTAGGTTTTTGTATTAAGGAAAATAGCATGATGAAAGTAGGTTTGATTGGCTGGCGCGGCATGGTGGGTTCGGTGCTGATGCAGCGGATGCGCGAGGAAAAGGATTTCGATCATTTTGAGCCGGTGTTCTTCACCACCTCCAATCCTGGCGGCAAGGGTCCGGATATCGGCAAGGACGTTCCGCCGCTGAAGGATGCCAGGAATATCGCCGACCTCAAGGCGATGGACGCGATCATCTCCTGTCAGGGTGGC
>JAUYSN010000150.1 GCA_030696235.1 Sulfuricella sp.
AGGCCAGCGATTCGTTCAGCCGCAGCTTGGGCGCCCGTCTCGGCTTCAATGATCTGGCGGGCACCGGACAGTCCCTTGGGGGAAATAACCGCGCTCTGGTTGGCGGCAGCTTGGCTAGCAGCGGCTACTTCACAAACCAAATAGAAACCCAGACGAAATTCAATACCGACGCCCTCAATGTCAGCCTGCCCGCAAAAAGCTCCGCTGGCACCGCTGGGGTCTTGTCCCTGATCCTCTTTCAATCGAATGCGACGCGCTTTCTGAATCTTGAACTGTCGGCACTGCAAGCGGATGGCAAGGGGAAAATCATTTCCAACCCGCGCGTGCTCACGTCCGACCAGACGGAGGCCGTCATCGAGGATGGCACCGACATCCCCTACCTGCAAGCCTCCAGCAGCGGCGCCACCAGCGTCTCCTTCAAGAAGGCCGTGCTGAGCCTGAAAGTGAAACCGCAAATCACGCCTGACGACAATATCATCATGGACCTGAAGGTCAACAAGGACAGCCGGGGCGAAAACACTATTGCCGGTCCGGCGATCAATACCAAGCAGATTACCACTCAGGTGCTGGTGGAGAATGGTGGGACCGTGGTAATCGGCGGCATCTTCAACCAGGAGGAAGCCAGCACGGTGGCCAAGGTGCCACTGCTCGGTGATATTCCGGTTCTCGGTTTTATGTTCAGAAAAACCGACAAACGTGATGAAAAAAGAGAACTGCTGGTTTTTGTCACCCCCAGGATTCTCAAGGAAAGCCTCAACCTGAAATAGCGCCTCGAATGGGTTTGTTGGTGCGTTAGCCGGGCCAGGCTCCCTTTTTTCCGCTAAAATGCCTGTCACGATGACTACCCTTAAAGGGAACGAGTGACAGGCAATATTTTTTTAGTCGGGCTGATGGGCGCAGGCAAAACCACGGTAGGCAAGCTGATCGCCAGGCACCTCAACCGGCCATTTGTCGACTCCGATCATGAAATCGAAAAGCGCACCGGGGTCAATATTCCCCTGATTTTCGAACTGGAAGGAGAAGCGGGTTTCCGAACCCGTGAAGCGGCGGTTATCGAGGAGCTGACCGGACAAAAAAACATCGTGCTGGCGACCGGGGGTGGCGCGATATTGAGCCAACAAAACCGCGACAACCTCCGCCGCAACGGCACGGTGATCTACCTGCGCGCAAAGGTGGAAGACCTGTGGCAACGCACCCGTCACGACAAGAACCGCCCCCTGCTGCAGACTGCCGACCCTCAGGCAAAACTGAAAGAGCTTTTTGCGCAGCGCGACCCCTTGTACTGTGAAATCGCGGACATCATTGTGGACTCGGGAGCACAAAGCGTCCATGCCCTGGTTCACCAGATTGAAGAACAGCTGAAACAGCTTGACGCTGGCGCCTCAAAAGCTGACTGAAAATATACCCCTATAAAAAGCTGTTGAACCGCAAAGGACGCAAGGGACGCGAAGGAATTCGAAGACTTGAACAACTTAATCTGCTTACCCAATGGGTGATACAGAATAATTCATTGTTTTACCTTGCGAACCTTAGAGTCCTTTGCGGTGAAATACCGTTTTAGGATAGCCGAAAACCATGCAAACCCTTACCGTAGATTTGAACGAACGCGCCTACCCGATTCACATCGGCACCGGCCTGCTGACGCGCCCCGAACTGATTCTGCCTCATCTGGCCCGCAAGCAGGTTGCCATCGTCACCAACACTACGGTAGCGCCGCTGTATCTGGATGCGCTGAGCAAACCGCTGGCG
>JAUYSN010000198.1 GCA_030696235.1 Sulfuricella sp.
GAAGGCCAGCGCTGGTACTCCAGAACGTCGACGGCACTCTGTCGTGGTGGACGCTGCTGGTGGGCGAGGTGCGCCTGCATTCCCTCGAAATCAGTGATCCCGTATTGAGCATCCGGCGAGATGCCGAAGGGCACATCTTCATAGCGGGAATCGAGCTCAACCGGCCGGACAGCGACAGCGGTTTTGCCGATTGGCTATTGCAGCAATCGCGTATCGTCATTCGGAACGCAGTGATCGAGTGGCGCGACGAGAAGCGCCAGGCGCCGGCGTTGACCTTGAATCGCGTCAATCTGCGCCTGGAGAACAGCGGCAGGCGGCATCGTCTGGGCCTGCAGGCCGTTCCGCCTGCCGAACTGGCAGACCCGCTGGATATTCGTGCCGATTTGAAAGGTGAAAAAGTGGCCGATCTGGCCGCCTGGGAGGGCAGGGTTTATGCGAAACTCGACCATGCCGACATCGCTGCCTGGCAGACCTGGCTACCCTTCCCGTTCGAGTTGCGGCACGGTCATGGCGGGGTGCAGGCCTGGCTTGGGTTCAAGGCCGGGGGGATCGGCGAGGTCACGGCGGACGTTCGTCTGAACGATGTAACTGCCCGTTTTGCCAGTGATCTGCCCCCGCTCGATCTGCATAGCCTGAGCGGCCGTCTCGGATGGCAGTCGCTGCCGGGCGGGTTTGAATTCAGCGCGCAGCGTCTGAGTCTGGCGGCGAAGAGCGGTGTCAACCTGCCGGCTACCGATTTGCTGGTGCGCTATGTCCCGGCGCAAGGAAAAAAACCCGCTGCAGGGGAAATTCGCGCCAATAACCTTTACCTGGAACCGCTGGTGAAATTGGCCGATGCGCTGCCGCTGTCACCCGAAGTGCGTGGCAATCTGGCTGAAATCGGTCCCCAGGGCAGCTTCCGCGACTTCAGCGTCAAATGGAGCGGCGACTGGAAGGCGCCACAGCGCTACACGGCCAAGGGGGGCTTTGCCGGCTTGGGCATGAAACCGCATGGAAAGCTGCCGGGTTTTTCCGGCCTGAGCGGCAACCTCGACGCCAACGAAAAGTCCGGCACCCTGGCGCTGGATTCACACAGTGTGCGGGCCAATTTTCCGGATCTGTTCCGCGAGCCGCTGGAACTGGATGCGCTGACCGCGCAGATGAACTGGAAAACACGGGAAAATGGCCTGGATCTTAACCTGACCAGTCTTTCCCTTGCCAACCGCCACCTGGCGGGCACGCTGTTCGGCAGCTACAAGACGACTGGCGGTACGCCGCCGGGCACGATCGATCTCACCGGCCAGTTCACCCGTGGCG
>JAUYSN010000201.1 GCA_030696235.1 Sulfuricella sp.
GCGACGCCTTGCTCGCGCAGCTTCTTCAGCTTGTCGCGGCGCTCGGCGATGAGCTGGTTTTCATCCTGGGGGAGGGATGCGTTTTCTTGTTCGGACATTCTTAAACTCCCTGTTTCAAACTGGCGCTGATGAAGTCGTCGAGGAGGTCGCCGTCGAGCACGCCCTGGGTGTTGCCGACCTCGTAATTGGTGCGCAAATCCTTGATGCGCGACTGGTCCAGCACATAGGAGCGGATCTGGTGGCCCCAGCCGATGTCGGTCTTGGTGTCCTCCATCGCCTGCTTTTCCTCGTTGCGCTTCCTGAGTTCCAGCTCGTACAGCCGCGCCTTCAGCATGCTCATCGCCTCGGCACGGTTCTTGTGCTGCGAGCGGTCGTTCTGGCACTGCACCACGACGTTGGTCGGCAGGTGGGTGATGCGGATCGCCGAGTCGGTCTTGTTGATGTGCTGGCCGCCGGCACCGGAGGCGCGGAAGGTGTCGATGCGCAGATCGGACGGGTTGATCTCGACCTCGATCGAGTCGTCCACTTCCGGGTAGACGAACACGCTGGAAAACGAAGTGTGGCGGCGGTTGCCGGAGTCGAACGGAGATTTGCGCACCAGACGGTGGACGCCGGTTTCGGTGCGCAGGTAGCCGAACGCGTAATCGCCGCTGATCTTGAGCGTGGCGCTCTTGAGCCCGGCCACCTCGCCGGCGGATTCCTCCAGGATTTCCACCTTGAAGCCCTTGCGCTCGCAATAGCGCACATACATGCGGAACAGCATCGAGGCCCAGTCCTGCGCCTCGGTGCCGCCGGAACCGGACTGGATGTCGATGAAGCAGTTGTTGGGGTCCATCGGGTGGGAGAACATACGGCGGAATTCCATTTCCGCCACGGTTTTCTCCAGCGCTTCCGCATCCGCCGCGACGCTCTCCAGGGTGGCGTCGTCGCCTTCCTCCTTCGCCATCTCGAACAGGTCGGCGCTGTCGCGCAGGCTCTGGTCGAGTTTTTTCAGCGTGTCGACGATCCCTTCAAGGGTACGACGTTCCTTGCCCAGATCCTGGGCGCGCTTGGCGTCATCCCAAATTGCCGGGTTTTCCAGCAGCTGGACGACTTCGGTCAGGCGTTCCTGTTTGCTATCGTAGTCAAAGATACCTCCGCAGGTCGGTGGCCCGTGCGGAAAGGTTTTCGAGCCGGTTGGCGATGGCGTTGAGTTGTTCGGCTTCCATGATTCGTTGCTCTAAATGGGATCAAAGCGGGGAATTATACATGGTGAGGCGGGTGATGGGTGAGGGGTGAGGAGTGAGGGGTGAGGGG
>JAUYSN010000203.1 GCA_030696235.1 Sulfuricella sp.
TGAGGAGATGTACGCATGAACGCGCCCACATTTAATCAGGAACGCCTGATGCAGGTCATTCTGGCTCCCCAGATCTCCGAGAAGAGCACCATGATTGCGGACAAGCATGAGCAAGTGGCTTTCCGTGTGGTGACTAACGCCACCAAGCCGGAAATCAAGGCCGCAGTGGAGTTGCTGTTCAAGGTGGAAGTGGACAGTGTCCAGGTGGTGAACGTCAAGGGCAAGGTTAAGCGGTTTGGTAAAATTTCAGGCCGTCGCAAGGACTGGAAGAAGGCATACGTCGCCCTGAAGCCTGGCCAAGAAATTAATTTCGCAGCGGGCGAGTAGGAGAGCAACGATGGCAATTATCAAAGTTAAACCGACATCTGCGGGCCGGCGCGCTGTAGTAAAAATCGTCACGCCGGAACTGCACAAGGGCAAGCCTCACGCACCGCTGCTGGAAAGCCAGTCGCGCAATGCTGGACGTAACCATCATGGCCGCATTACCGTTCGGCATCAGGGTGGTGGACACAAGCAGCACTACCGTGTGGTCGATTTCAAACGCGACAAGGATGGTATTCCGGCTAAAGTCGAACGTCTTGAATATGATCCAAACCGCAGTGCGCATCTGGCCCTGCTGTGCTACGCCGACGGCGAGCGCCGTTATATTATTGCGGCCAAAGGTGTGAGCGTGGGCACGCAGGTGGTGAGCGGCTCGGATTCTCCGATCAAGCCGGGCAACACGCTGCCACTGCGCAACATTCCGGTGGGCACCATCATTCACTGTATCGAAATGCAGCCTGGCAAGGGTGCTCAGATGGCCCGCTCCGCCGGTGCTTCAGTGCAGCTGATGGCCCGTGAAGGCGCGTACGCGCAGGTTCGTTTGCGCTCCGGCGAGGTGCGCAAGGTGCATGTGGATTGCAGGGCGACCATAGGTGAAGTCGGTAATTCCGAGCATAACCTGCGTTCCATCGGCAAGGCCGGTGCGATGCGCTGGCGCGGCGTTCGCCCGACAGTCCGCGGCGTTGCGATGAACCCGGTTGACCACCCGCACGGTGGCGGCGAAGGCAAAACCGCAGCAGGCCGTCATCCGGTCAGCCCGTGGGGCACGCCGACCAAGGGCTACCGTACGCGGAGCAACAAGCGCACATCCGGCATGATTGTGAATCGCCGTCCGTCGAATAAGAGGTAACAGATATGGCACGTTCTATTAAAAAAGGTCCATTTGTTGATGCGCACCTGATCACCAAGGTGGATGCGGCACGCGCAACCCATGACAAGCGCCCGATCAAGACCTGGTCGCGCCGCTCCACGGTGATGCCGGATTTCGTTGGTTTGACGATCGCTGTACACAACGGCAAGCTGCATATCCCCGTGTACATTTCGGAGAACATGGTCGGCCACAAGCTGGGTGAATTTTCGCTGACACGTACCTTCAAAGGGCATGCGGCGGATAAGAAAGCCAAGAGATAAGAGAGGCTATGATGAGAGTTAGTGCTGTATTACGCGGTACCAGGCTGTCGGCGCAAAAAGGCCGACTGGTTGCCGATCAGATTCGCGGACTGCCCGTTGACCGCGCGTTGAACATCCTGACCTTTAGTCCGAAGAAGGGTGCGGTGATTATCAAGAAGGTGCTGGAGTCTGCGATTGCCAACGCCGAGCATAATGAGGGTGCTGACATTGATGAACTCAAGGTTGCGACCATTCTGGTTGACGAGGGTTCGACGATGAAGCGTTTCCGGGCACGTGCGAAAGGTCGAGGCGCGAGGATACTCAAGCCTACCTGCCATATCACAGTCACTGTCGGAAACTAAGAGGAAAGAACATGGGACAGAAGATTAATCCAATCGGTTTTCGGCTGAGTGTGCTCAAGAACTGGACGTCGAAGTGGTATGCCAACAGCAAGAATTTTGCGGGTATGCTGGCTGATGACATCAAGGTGCGTGACTTCCTGAAGAAGAAGCTGGCGCATGCCTCGGTGGGCAAGATCATTATTGAACGGCCAGCTCGTAACGCCAGAATCTCGATCTTCAGTGCCCGCCCGGGTGTGGTGATCGGCAAGAAGGGCGAGGATATCGAAGCATTGAAATCCCAGCTGCAGAAGTTGATGGGCGTGCCGGTGCACCTCAACATTGAGGAAATCCGCAAGCCCGAGATCGACTCGCAATTGATCGCCGAAAATATCGCGCAGCAGCTTGAGAAGCGCATCATGTTTCGCCGTGCAATGAAGCGTGCGATGCAGAATGCCATGCGCTTGGGTGCTCAAGGCATCAAAATCGAAAGCGCCGGCCGCCTCAATGGTGCCGAGATCGCACGTACCGAATGGTATCGCGAAGGCCGTGTGCCGCTGCACACCCTGCGCGCTGATATCGACTACGGCACAGCCGAAGCGAAAACGACATACGGTATTATCGGAATCAAAGTCTGGGTCTACAAAGGCGAGACACCGGCCAAGGGCGAGACTCCTGTAATTGCAGCGGTCGAGCCGGAACGCAAACCAAGAAAGTCGGGAGCAAAACATGCTACAGCCAGCTAGAAGGAAATTCCGCAAGGAGCATAAAGGCCGCAATACCGGCATTGCGACTCGCGGTAACAAGGTCAGCTTCGGCGAGTTCGGCCTGAAGGCAATTGGTCGCGGTCGTCTGACGGCACGCCAGATCGAGGCGGCTCGTCGTGCCATGACCCGTCATATCAAACGGGGTGGCCGGATCTGGATCAGGATATTCCCTGACAAACCGATCTCCCAAAAACCTGCTGAAGTGCGGATGGGTAACGGTAAGGGCAACCCGGAGTACTATGTGGCCGAGATTCAGCCAGGCAAAGTGCTCTATGAAATGGATGGTGTGGAAGAAACACTGGCGCGCGAGGCGTTTCGCCTGGCTGCTGCCAAGTTGCCGATCCAGACCACTTTCGTAACCAGACAGTTAGGTGGTTAATCATGAAAGCCAGCGAATTAAGAGCCAAGTCAACTGAAGAGTTGAGCAAGGAGATGGTGGAACTGCTGCGCGCCCAGTTTGGCTTGCGCATGCAGATTTCCACACAGCAGAGTACCAAAGTGGATCAGCTGGGCAAAGTACGCAAGGATATTGCGCGCGTACGCACGTTGATCAGTGAAAAGGCGAGACAAGCATGAGCGAAGATAAAGTTACCCGCACGCTGACCGGGCGTGTGGTCAGCGACAAGATGGACAAGACCGTGACCGTGCAGGTTGAGCGCAAGGTCAAGCACCCCTTGTACGGTAAGGTGATTAGCCGTTCCAAGAAGTACCACGCCCATGACGAGAACAATGAGTACCATGAGGGTGATCTGGTGACCATCGAGGAATGCCGCCCAATCGCAAAAACCAAGGCATTTCGTGTGGCTGCCCTGATTGAAAAGAGCCGCTTGGTATAAAGTGCTTGCGTTTCCCTCCGGGAGGCGCTAACATCTCGCTCTTTTTGGGCGAGCGGTCCGAATAATCGGGCCGAAGCCAAAACTGACCGTCGAATATCGCTGCTTAGGCAGCTGCCGGGCGGATTAAGTTGGAGAACTAAAATGATACAAATGCAATCTGTGCTGGATGTCGCAGATAACACTGGTGCACGCCGCGTTATGTGCATCAAGGTTTTGGGCGGCTCCAAGCGTCGTTACGCCGCCATCGGCGATGTCATCAAGGTCAGCATCAAGGATGCCGCTCCACGCGGCCGCGTCAAGAAAGGCGATGTCTACAACGCAGTTGTAGTCCGTACCGCCAAGGGTGTGCGCCGTCCTGATGGATCCCTTATCAAATTCGACGGCAATGCCGCCGTTCTGCTGAATAACAAATTGGAACCCATCGGCACCCGTATCTTCGGACCGGTGACTCGCGAACTTCGTACCGAGCGCTTCATGAAGATCGTGTCGCTGGCTCCAGAAGTTCTGTAAGGAGAATCGAGATGCGCAAAATTCGCAAAGGCGACGATGTCGTTGTGATCACCGGCAAAGACAAGGGCAGGCGTGGCCTGGTCCTGCGCATGCTGGACGATGGTCACCTTCTCGTTGAGGGTGTCAACAAGGTTAAGAAGCACATGAAGCCGAACCCAGTCAAGGGCGTGGCCGGTGGCATCGTCGAAAAGGAGATGCCGCTGGATATCTCCAATATCGCGCTGTTTAACCCTGCGACGCAAAAAGCTGACCGGGTTGGCATCAAGGTGCTGGAGGATGGACGTAAAGTCCGCTATTTCAAATCCAACGGCGAAGTGCTGGACGCGTAAGGAATGAACATGGCTCGTTTACAGCAGTACTATAAAGATACCGTGGTCAAGCAGATGATGGATCAGTTTGGCTACAAGTCGGTGATGGAAGTGCCGCAAATCAAGAAGATCACGCTCAATATGGGTGTGGGCGAAGCGGTGGCGGACAAGAAGGTGATGGAACACGCCGTCGGCGACATGAAGAAAATCGCTGGTCAAAAGCCGGTGGTGACGATGTCCCGCAAGTCGATCGCGGGCTTCAAGATTCGTGACAATTACCCGGTTGGCTGCATGGTGACTTTGCGCCGCACTCACATGTATGAGTTCCTGGATCGCCTGGTTTCAGTTGCGATTCCGCGTATTCGTGACTTCCGCGGTATTTCCGGCAAGGCATTTGATGGCCGTGGCAATTACAACATGGGTATCAAAGAGCAGATCATTTTCCCGGAAATTGATTACGACAAAATTGACGCGTTGCGTGGCATGAATATCTCGATCACGACGACCGCCAAGACCGACGAAGAGGCGCGTGCGCTTCTCGCCGCGTTTAAATTCCCCTTCAAGAACTGAGGTTGGCATGGCTAAGTTATCCTTGATTAATCGTGATAAGAAGCGCCGCGTGATAGTGAAGAAATACGCTGCGAAACGTGCGGAACTGACTGCGGCGATGAACAATGTGAAGCTCAGCGACGAAGATCGCTACGCGGCCCGCCTCAAGTTTCAGCAGTTGCCACGCGATTCCAGCCCGGTGCGCTTGCGTAACCGTTGCGCTCTGACTGGACGTCCGCGCGGTGTGTTCAGAAAGTTCGGCATGGCGCGTACCAAGGTGCGTGAATATGCAATGCGCGGTGAAATTCCCGGCGTAGTTAAAGCCAGTTGGTAGCGGGAGAATAGTATGAGTATGAGTGATCCGATCGCCGATATGCTGACGCGTATCCGGAATGGTCAAAGTGCCACAAAAGTGAGCGTCAGTATGCCTTCCTCCAAGCTCAAGATAGCAATTGCCAAAGTGCTGAAGGAAGAGGGTTATGTTGATGATTTCGCAGTTCGCGACGAGTCCGGCAAGCCTTCGCTGGAAGTGCGCCTGAAATATTACGCAGGCCGTCCGGTGATCGAAAAAATCGATCGTGTAAGCCGTCCTGGACTGCGTATTTATAAAGGCAATGGCGAAATCCCAAAAGTCATGAACGGTCTGGGTGTGGCGATTGTTTCCACCTCCAAGGGCGTGATGACTGACCGCAGCGCGCGTGCAGCCGGTATCGGCGGCGAAGTGCTGTGCGTAGTGGCCTAGTGGAATAGTCTGAGCGAGGTAAACGATGTCCAGAATAGCTAAAAATCCGGTGATCGTGCCGGCCGGCGTGGAAGTGACACTAAGCGCCGATGAAATCACAGTCAAGGGGCCGCTCGGCACACTGAAGCAGCGCCAGAACGGCGACGTGTCGGTGGTAAAAGAGGGCGACCAGTTGCGGTGCAAGGCCGCTAACGATTCGATGCAGTCCAATGCAATGTCCGGCACCATGCGTGCGCTGCTTGCAAATATGGTTGTTGGCGTGTCGAAAGGTTTCGAACGGAAGCTGACCCTGGTTGGCGTGGGTTACCGCGCGAATGCCAAGGGCGATGTGCTGGGTCTTTCGTTGGGGTTCTCCCATCCGGTCGACCACAAAATGCCTGAAGGCGTCGTAGTTACTACGCCGACTCAGACTGAAATCGTTTTGAAGGGCGCTGACAAGCAGCGCGTTGGTCAGGTTGCCGCTGAAATTCGTGCGTATCGCAGTCCGGAGCCTTACAAGGGCAAGGGTGTGCGTTACTCCGATGAGGTGGTGATCCTGAAAGAGACCAAGAAGAAATAGGGGCAATAGTCATGGATAAGAAACAGTCACGCCTGCGTCGGTCACGCAAAACCCGTGCCAAAATCGCAGAACTGAAGGTGGTGCGTTTGTTGGTACATAGAACCAATTGCCATATTTATGCCCAGATCATTGATGCGAGCGGCGGCAAGGTTTTGGCCAGTGCGTCTACCGTCGAGCCAGAAGTGCGCAAGGATCTGCCGAAAGGTGGCAACAAGGATGCGGCCGCTCTGGTTGGCAAGCGAATCGCTGAAAAAGCAAAAGTCGCTGGCGTAGAAACCGTAGCGTTTGACCGCTCAGGCTTCCACTACCATGGCCGTGTTAAAGCGCTGGCTGAAGCTGCGCGCGAAAACGGTCTGAAATTCTAAGCGGGGTTGATGATGGCTAAATTTGAGAAAAACCAGCAAGAAGATCGCGGTGATGGCCTGCAGGAAAAAATGATTGGCGTCAATCGTGTGACCAAAGTGGTCAAGGGCGGCCGGATCATGGCCTTCGCAGCGTTGACCGTAGTGGGTGATGGTAGCGGTAGTGTTGGCATGGGCAAGGGCAAGTCGCGTGAAGTGCCGGTTGCCGTGCAAAAAGCCATGGAAGATGCACGGCGCAACTTGATCAAAGTTAACCTGAAGAAGGGTACTTTGCACCACGCCGTAATCGGACGTCATGGCGCTGCCAAGGTTTACATGCAGCCGGCTTCCGAAGGTACCGGTATTATTGCCGGTGGCCCAATGCGTGCGATTTTCGAGGTGATGGGCGTGCATAACGTTCTCGCCAAGTGCATCGGCTCGACCAACCCGTACAATATTGTGCGCGCCACCCTCAACGGCTTGAAGCAGATGAATACGCCGTCCGAGATTGCGGCCAAGCGCGGCAAGACTGTCGAAGAGATCATGGGGTAAGTGATGGTAAAGGCAAATAAATCTACCAAGGTGAAGGTTACTCAGATCAAGAGCGTGATCGGCACCATAGAGTCTCACCGTGCTTGTGTGCGAGGTTTGGGTTTGAAGCGCATTGGTCATACGGTTGAAGTTGAAGATACGCCATCAGTTCGTGGCATGATCAACACCGTTTACTATCTGGTGAAGTGCGAGGGCTAAATGCAACTGAATACTATCAAGCCTGCCGATGGCAGCAAAAAAGCAGCGAAGCGCGTTGGTCGCGGCATTGGCTCTGGCAGTGGAAAGACCTGCGGTCGCGGGCATAAGGGTCAGAAATCGCGTTCTGGTGGCTTCCACAAGGTGGGTTTTGAGGGCGGTCAAATGCCTTTGCAACGTCGCCTGCCCAAGCGTGGCTTCGTCTCCCTGGCCAAGGTCCGCGGCGAAACCGCCGAAGTGCGACTGTCGGAAATCAACAATCTGCCGGTAGACACGATTGATCTGTTGGTGCTGAAGCAAGCCAACGTGATTTCGGGTTCCGCGCTGAGCGTTAAGGTCTTCCTGTCCGGTGAAATTACACGTGCCGTAACGCTGCAGGGTCTGCTCGTCACCAAAGGTGCACGTGCAGCGATTGAAGCCGCTGGCGGCAAGATCGCGGAATAGGACAGATCTTGGCTATTGCAGGTAATTCGTTGCTCAGCGCGGCAGGGGCAGGCAAATTCGGTGATCTGAAGAAGCGGTTGCTTTTCGTCTTGGCTGCCTTGGTCGTTTTTCGCATCGGAACTTTTATTCCCGTGCCCGGGATTGATCCGATGGCGCTCGAGTCGCTGTTTAAGTCACAATCGGGCGGCATACTCGGCATGTTCAACATGTTTTCGGGTGGCGCATTGTCGCGCTTCAGTGTGTTCGCGCTGGGCATCATGCCGTACATTTCGGCCTCGATTATCATGCAGTTGATGACGGTCGTGTCGCCTCAGTTGGAGC
>JAUYSN010000207.1 GCA_030696235.1 Sulfuricella sp.
GATGCAGTTGATTGATGATATCGCTTTTACGAATAGTTGCAAACTTAACAGGCCATTCATCTGGAACTTATAGATAAGTTAACTGACATCTCAATAATATCAAAATGGATATTTCCACGCAAAACACCCCCGAGCGGCTAATCGAAAAGGCGCTCCATCTCAGCCGCTACGCCCGGCGCCTGACCGAGAGCGACCCGGCCACGCTCGACCGGCTGCGCGAGACCCTGTTCATTCCCTGGGATGCGGCGGCGATGCAGGCCGTCCTCGACGGCTGCGCGATCGACGATGAAACCGCTCTGAAGAAAGCCCTGCGCGTTTTGCGCAAGCAGGTGATGCTGCGTCTGATCGTGCGCGACCTCGCCGGACTGGCCGACCTGCGCGAAGTCATGCGCACCGCCACCCTGCTGGCCGAAGTCACCACCCGCTTCGCCCTCTCCCGGATCGACAGCTGGCTGCGCAGCCAATACGGGCCGCCTGTCGGGGAAGAAAGCGGCACGGAACAGGACTTGGTGGTGGTCGGCATGGGCAAGCTCGGCGGCGGCGAGCTCAACGTCTCATCGGACATCGACCTGATCTTTGCCTACCCGGAGGAAGGCGAAACCACCGGGCCGCGCAAAACCAGCAACCATGAATACTTCGCCCTGCTCGGCAAGAAGCTGATCGGCGCACTCAACGAAAACACGGCGGACGGCTTCGTCTTCCGCGTCGACATGCGGCTTCGGCCCTATGGAGATTCCGGGCCGCTGGTCGGCAGCTTTTCCATGCTGGAA
This sequence comes from Sulfuricella sp., assembly GCA_030696235.1. Classification (GTDB taxonomy): domain Bacteria; phylum Pseudomonadota; class Gammaproteobacteria; order Burkholderiales; family Sulfuricellaceae; genus Sulfuricella. Next base: position 771 of record JAUYSN010000207.1, read on the forward strand.
AACTACTACCTCACCCAGGGCCGGGAATGGGAACGCTACGCCTGGATCAAGGGGCGGCCTCTCACCGGCAGCCTGTACCAGGAACTGGCCGACATCCTGCGGCCATTCGTGTTCCGCAAATACCTCGATTTCGGCGCCTTTGCCTCGATGCGCGGCCTGCACACCCAGATCCGCCAGGAAGTGAACCGGCGCGACATGCAAGACAACATCAAACTGGGGCCGGGCGGCATACGCGAAATCGAGTTCATTGCCCAGGTGTTCCAGCTCATCCGCGGCGGCAAGGAAACCGACCTGCAGACCCGCTCCACCCTGGTGGCACTCGACCTGATCGAACAGCGCAAGCTGCTGCCGGCGCAAACCGTGACCGAGCTGCGCAACGCCTACATCTTCCTGCGCAACCTGGAGCACCGCCTGCAATATATGGAGGATGCCCAGACGCAGACCCTGCCGGCCAATGACGCCGACCGGCAGATCATCGCCGCCGCGATGGGCTACGCCGATTGGCCCGAACTCCTGCACGCACTCGACAGCCACCGCAGCAAGGTGGAGCGCCATTTCGAGCAAGTCTTTGCTGCGCCGCAAAGCTCGCAAGGCAACCACCCCCTGGCGGCGTTGTGGCAGGGAACCCCGGCCGAAGAGGAAGCAATCTCACTTCTCGCCGAACAGGGCTACCGCCATCCCGCCGAAGCCTGGCAGCGGCTCAAGCGCACCCGCGAGGGCAGCCGCTACAACCAGCTGCCGACCGAGAGCCGCGCCCGCTTCGACGCACTCCTGCCGCCGCTGATCCAGGTGGCCTGCAACTTCTCCAACCCGGACGAAACCCTGGAGCGCATTCTCCATCTGGTGGAAAACATCAGCCGGCGCGGCACCTACCTCGCCCTGCTGCTGGAATATCCGCAGACCCTCAACCAGGTGGCCAAGCTGTGTAGCGCCAGCCCCTGGGTATCGGATTACCTCACACAGCACCCGATTTTGCTGGATGAACTGCTCGACACCCGCGAGCTTTACGCCAAGTACGACCGCGAGGCACTCCGCAACGAGCTGAAAGGACTGCTGCACGCGGCTGAGGGCGACACCGAGCGACAGATGGACATCATGCGCCACTTCAAGCAGGCACAAACATTCCGCCTGGTGGCGCAGGATCTGGCCGGAGCCCTGCCGCTGGAAATCCTGTCCGACCAGCTCTCCGACCTGGCCGACATGATCCTGGACGAAACACTGCGCCTCGCCTGGGCCGGGCTGCGCGTCAAACACCGCGACACGCCGCGCTTCGCCATCATCGCCTACGGCAAGCTGGGCGGCAAGGAACTGGGGTACGCCTCCGACCTCGACATCATCTTTCTTTACGACGACGATTCCCCGGACGCCGCCGAGATCTATGCCAAACTGGCGCAGCGCATCAACAGCTGGATCTCCAGCATGACGCCGGCCGGCATCCTTTACGAAACCGACCTGAGGCTACGTCCCAACGGTGCCAGCGGCTTGCTGGTCAGCTCGATAGAGGCGTTTGAGGGCTACCAGAAAAAACAGGCCTGGGTGTGGGAGCACCAGGCGCTGACCCGCGCCCGCTTCTGCGCCGGCGACAGCGATGTAGGCCAGGCCTTCGAACGCATCCGTTGCGAAGTGCTGTGCCAGAAACGCGCCCCCGCCACTCTGAGCGGGGAAGTGCTCGGCATGCGGCAAAAGATGCTCGATGCCCATCCCAACCCCAGCGGCCTATTCGACATCAAACCTGACCGCGGCGGCATCATCGACGTCGAATTCATCGTGCAGTACCTGGTGCTGCGCTTTGCCTGCGACCACCGCGAGCTGACCCGCAACGCCGGTAACCTCGCGCTACTCCAGCTCGCCGGCGAACTCAAGCTGATCCCCCCGGAACTGGCAAAGCAGGTGCGCGACACTTACCGCGAATACCGCCTGCTCCAGCATCAGCTGCGGCTACAGGGCGGCGCCCATGCCCGCATCGACCCGGCGCAGATGGAAGAACACGCGGAAGGTGTCAAGCGACTGTGGCAGGCGGTTTTTGAAACAGAAAAACTCAGTTAAACAGGGATTATCCATTTAGAGCCAAAACACCGCTGTAGGAGCGGTGCCCTCGCCGCGATTTGTGGCTGCATTCGCGCCGGGGGCGGCGCTCCTACATGCACGAGCGTTCCAATGGACAATCCAGGTTAAGCCACAGAGGACGCGGTGAAAGCCGTTTTTGAATTGAAATGCGTTACAATTAGACCATTCTCAATTTTTTGAATTCTGGAGCACAAGCATGTCTATGTCCGACCGCGACGGCCTGATCTGGTACGACGGCAAGATGGTGAACTGGCGCGACGCCACCACCCACGTCCTCACCCACACCCTGCACTACGGCATGGGCGTGTTCGAAGGCGTGCGCGCCTACAAGACCGACAAGGGCACGGCCATCTTCCGGCTCAAGGGGCATACCGACCGGCTATTCGCCTCGGCACACATCTTCGGCATGAAAATGCCTTTCGATAAAGCCACGCTGATGCAGGCCCAGCTGGACGTGGTACGCGGCAACAAGCTCGAATCCGGCTACATCCGCCCGATCGTATTTTACGGTTCAGAAGCCATGGGCATCGCGGCAACCACGCTCTCCACCCATATCGCCGTGGCCGCTTGGTCGTGGGGCACCTATCTCGGCGCAGAAGCGCTGGAGAAAGGCATCCGCGTGAAAACCTCGTCGTTCACCCGCCACCACGTCAACGTCAACATGTGCCGCGCCAAGTCGGTATCCACCTACACCAACTCCATCCTCGCCCACCAGGAAGCGGCGCACGACGGCTACGACGAAGCCCTGCTGCTCGACGTGGACGGCTATGTGGCGGAAGGCGCAGGCGAAAATCTCTTCATCGTCAAGAACGGCAAACTGTTCACGCCCGACCTGACCTCCTGCCTGGAAGGCATCACCCGCGCCTCGATCATCGAGCTCGCCGGCGAACTGGGCATCCCGGTGATCGAAAAACGCATCACCCGCGACGAAGTGTATTGCGCCGAGGAAGCCTTCTTCACCGGCACTGCGGCTGAAGTTACGCCGATCCGCGAACTGGACAATCGCAGCATCGGCGAAGCCAGGCGTGGCCCGGTCACGACCAAATTGCAGGCAATGTTTTTCGACTGCGTCACCGGCAAGGCAGCCAACCATCAGGATTGGCTGAGCCTGATTTAAGGAGCGAGCTATGCAATCCGAATTCAAGGCACGTTATTATGAAGTGACAGCAGCCGACCTGCCGCTGCACTGCCCGACACCGGCGATGCAGGCCTGGAGCAGCCACCCGCGGGTGTTCCTGCCGATAGAAAAGACCGGCGAAGCGCTGTGCCCCTACTGCGGCACGCTGTACAAGTTGAAGGGCGAACTGCCCAAAGGGCATCACTAACAACCTGATTTACCGCAAAATGTAGGTTGGGTTAGCGGCTTTATCGCGTAACCCAACAAACCCAAACATTCACCCAAAGTAGGCGCCTCTAGACAAAACCAACATTTAGAAGGAAGTTGGGGTTTGTTGGGTTACAGCGCAAGAAACCGCGCCTAACCCAACCTACATGACTGCGTCCTCTGCGGTGAAAAGATTCATGCCGAAAATCCTGATCATCGCCCCCTCCTGGGTTGGCGACGCCGTGATGGCCCAGCCCCTGCTAAGACGTCTGCGGGAACGATATCCCAAGGCCGTGATCGACGCCTTCGCGCCGGCATGGGTAGCGCCGGTGCTGGAGCGCATGCCGGAAATCCGGCGCGTCATCATCAATCCGCTGGCCCATGGCGAGTTCAGCCTCAAGCTGCGCTGGAAGCTGGGGCGTGCGCTGCGGCTGGATCACTATGACCACGCCATCATCCTGCCCAATTCGCTTAAATCGGCGCTGATTCCTTTCTTTGCGGGCATACCGCTGCGAACCGGCTTCAAAGGCGAGATGCGCTTCGGCCTGGTCAATGACATGCGACGCCTGGACAAACAGGCGCTGCCCCTGATGGTGGAGCGCTTCGCCGCCTTGGCCGAACACCCCAAGACGCCGCTGCGCCGCCCGGTGGAAAATCCGCGCCTGACGGCGGATAAAGACCGGGTACAAACCACCCTTGCCAAACTGGGCCTGTCCCCGAAAAAAACGGTGGTCGCGTTCTGCGTCGGCGCCGAATACGGCCCGGCCAAACGCTGGCCGGCGCCGCATTTCGCCGAGCTGGCGCGGATGCTGGCGGATGCGGGCCATGAAATCTGGCTGCTGGGCTCGCACAAGGATGCTGAAATCGGCGCAGAAATCGAACGGTCAAGCAATGGGGCAGCCCGCAACCTGTGCGGCCAAACCGACCTCGCCCAGGCCATTGACCTGCTTGCCGCCGCGAACCTCGCCGTGGTCAACGACTCCGGCCTGATGCACATTGCCGCCGCACTCGACAAGCCGGTGATCGCGCTGTTCGGCTCGTCCAGCCCCGGCTTCACCCCACCGCTGTCGGACCAGGCCCGGATCGTCAGCCTGAACCTGCCCTGCAGCCCCTGCTTCAAGCGGGTCTGCCCACTCGGTCACTTCGACTGCATGATGAAGCTCACACCGCAGCGGGTGTTCGAGGAAGTCGCGGCGGCCTTGCCCGCATAGAAACTACAGGGTCTTGGAAAAACGCGGTTTTTCCGCCGATTGCTGCTTGAGGTAGGCGTCGAAAGGCATCGCGATGTTGCGCAGGAAGAAGCGGCCGGGTTGGGTTACCGTGACTTTTTCCGGCGACAGCGCAACCAGCCCGTCCGCTTCCATCTCCTTCAGCTCCGCCAGGGCATCGGCGAAATGGCTGTCGAAATCGATCCCCCAGGCTCGCCCGAACGATGCCTTGTCGAGCTCAAGGTCGCACATGATGCGGGTAATGGCATCGCGCCGCAGCTTGTCCTCATTCGTGACGCGCAGGCCACGCTCCGTCGGCAGCCGCCCCTCACCCACCAGCCGATAATAATCCGACAGCTTTTTCACATTCTGCACGAACACATCCTCGGTCTGGCTGATGGAGGAGGCGCCGAAGGCATAGATGTCGCAGTTCTTGTGGGTGGTGTAGCCCTGGAAGTTGCGGTACAGGGTCTTGCTTTGCTGTGCCCTGACGATTTCATCGTCGGATTTCGCGAAATGATCCAGGCCGATGTAGACGTAGCCCGCCGCGCCGAGCTTGTCCAAAATCAACTGCTGTAGCGCGAGGCGGGTTTGCAGGCTGGGCAGATCGGATTCGATAATCAGCTTCTGGTGCTTCATCATCCATGGCACATGGGCGTAATTGAACACCGCCAGCCGATCCGGCCCCATGTCGATAATCTTGTCCAGCGTTTCGCTATAGTTCTCCACAGTCTGGTGCGGCAGGCCGACCATCAGGTCCATGTTGACGCTGTCGAACCCTTCCTCGCGCATCCAGCCGTACACTTCACGGATCAGGCTTTCCGGCTGCACCCGGTTGACCGCCTGCTGCACGGTAGCGCTCAGGTCCTGCACGCCCAGGCTGATGCGGTTGAAACCCGATTCCTTCAAAGCTTTGACATGGTCGCGGGTCAGCTCGCGCGGGTCGACTTCGCAACCGGTTTCGGCATCGGCGGCGATGGTGAAACGGCTCTTGATATGAGCATAGAGACGGCGGATGTCGTCGGGCACCAGATAAGTCGGCGTACCGCCGCCCCAGTGCAACTGGCGCGCCACCCGGGCAGGATTGGTCAGCGCCGCGACCCGGTCGATTTCCTGGAACAGGTAGTCCAGGTATTCGGTGGCCTTTTCGTATTTCTTCGTCGCCACCATGTTGCAGCCGCAGTAGTAGCACAACGTGTCGCAAAACGGGATGTGCACATACAGCGACAGGTCGCGTCCCTTGTCCTGGGTCTGTTTGATTTCTTCCAGCCATTCCTTTTCGCCGAAGGCATCGGTGAAATAGGGTGCGGTCGGATAAGAAGTGTAACGCGGCCCGGCCTTGCTGTATTTTTCCAGTAGAGATGCGGCGAGTTGCATGGTGACGTGCTTTTCAGAATAGGTGAGGCAAAGATTATACTCTGGCTTGGTGGCAGGTGGAAAAATCGGTCGAAAACCCACATAATCAAGCCAAACACCATCAATCACGGAGCTCCGCCATGAATCTGCCCAAGGAAATTTTCAAAGCCTACGACATCCGCGGCATCGTCGGCAAAACCCTGACCCCGGAAATCGTCGAGGCCATCGGCCACGCCATCGGTTCGGAAGCCGTAGCGCGCAAGAAGACCGCCATCGTCATCGGCCGCGACGGCCGCCTCTCCGGGCCGGACCTGGCCGCAGCGCTGGCGCGCGGCATCCAGAAAGCCGGCATCAACGTTATCGACCTCGGCATGGTCGCCACCCCGATGACCTACTTCGCCGCCTACCAGCTCAAGACCCACTCCGCGGTGATGGTCACCGGCAGCCACAACCCGCCCGACTACAACGGCCTGAAAATGGTGCTGGGCGGCGACACCCTGTCCGGCGACGCGATCCAGGCGCTGCGGATTCGGCTGGAACAGGGCGACCTGATCAACGGCAGCGGCAGCTACAGCACCCACGACATCGCCGACGAATACCTCAACCGCATCACCTCCGACGTGAAGGTGGCGAGAAAGATGAAGATCATCGTCGACTGCGGCAATGGCGTACCCGGTGCATTCGCGCCCAGGCTCTATCGCGACATGGGCTGCGAAGTGGAAGAAATGTTCTGTGCAGTGGACGGCAATTTCCCCAACCACCACCCCGACCCCTCGGTTCCCGAGAACCTGCGCGACCTGATCGCCCGACTGAAAACCAGCGATGCCGAAATCGGCTTCGCCTTCGACGGCGACGGGGACCGCCTGGGCGTGGTCACCAAGGACGGCCGGATCATCTTCCCCGACCGCCAGCTGATGCTGTTCGCGCAGGACGTGCTCGCGCGCAATCCCGGCGCGGAGATCATCTTCGACGTCAAATCCACCCGCAACCTGTTTTCCTGGATCCGCGAACGCGGCGGCAAACCGCTGCTGTGGAAAACCGGCCACTCCTTCATCAAGGCCAAGATGAAGGAAACCGGCGCCCTGCTGGCCGGCGAGATGAGCGGCCACATCTTCTTCAAGGAGCGCTGGTACGGCTTCGACGACGGCCTGTACACCGGCGCCCGCCTGCTCGAAATCCTCTCCCGCTCGGCCG
>JAUYSN010000209.1 GCA_030696235.1 Sulfuricella sp.
CCTCATTTCAAGATCAGGAAATTCTTTCAGTTGGGCAATCAGTTTATCGAGAGTAGCAGCAACTTCCGGATTAATTTCCGTTTTATCCAAACTGTAGTTGATATACTCAATATCAATAATCTGAAGCGCTTTCCCATCACCACGGTCAAGATCGACCAGTCCTTCGTCCAAGGCATCCCGCACGACGCAGAGGATGTGGCCATCGTGACGACGGTAATCGGCATGGCCAAAAGCCTCAAGCTCAAGGTTATCGCCGAAGGCGTGGAAAACGAGGAGCAACTCGCCTTATTGTGTGAACTGGGTTGTGACGAGATTCAAGGATATTTTTTCAGCCGGCCGCTCCCCGCAGAGGGTTTTGCCAAATGGCTACGGCGGGGAGATGTCATGGACAAGATTGTTGCCGCCTGCAAGGGGAATAAGGTGATGCGCCCATAACGGCAGCATAGTCGCATTAATCCGCCTTCTTGCACCGCCATTTCAGCCACACCCGCAGTCGCCTGAAATCTTCCGCATTGACTGCATCCGGAAGAATCACCAGATGTTTCACCAGGCGTCCGCCCGCCGGTTTCAAATTCAGCACGGTCAAATGAGGGGCAACGAAGCTGCTGCCGAGCAGGGCAGCTTCGTGCCATGCCCCGGCGCGGGTCTGGAATTCGCAGCGACAATCGGCATCGAGCCGCAATGCAATCAGCGAATGCGGCAGAGAACGGAAACCATCGCGCCGCAGAGAATGCCAGGCGCTACCGAGAAGCACCGCCATCAGCAAGATGGCGAGCCAGTACGGCAGTGGCGCCAGCCAAAACAGGGCGGCAGCAAAACCATGCATTCCCACGAGCAAACCTGCCAACCGCCGGGACGGCCCGACTGCGATCGTCAGCGTCTCCACCCGCAACCCTTGTAAAAATGGCCGAATGGCCTTATTTTAACTAATATCACTTTCAGACTCCGTCAAAATATGAATCCCACCTGGAAAGACCATCTCATCAAAGCGGGCGCTACCCTGGCCAACGATCATGCCATTCATTTCGGCAATCCGGAAAAAGAATTGCTGGCCGCACAGTCCGGCACCATACTCACCGACCTCTCCCATCGCGGCGTGATCGGCGTCAATGGCGAGGACAGTCAGACTTTTCTGCAGGGCCAGACCACCAACGATGTCAGGCTGTCCACCGACCGCGCGCAGTACAACAGCCTGTGCACGCCCAAAGGCCGGATGCTGGCGAGCTTCCTGCTGTGGCGGGACGCTGACGGTTATTTTCTGCAACTGCCCGTCACGCTGCAAGCCGGCATCCAGAAGCGGCTGACGATGTACGTGCTGCGTTCCAAGGTCAAGCTGCATGATGCCGGCGATGAATCGGTGCGTCTCGGTGTGGCCGGCAAGGGTGCCGAAGCCTTGTTGCAAGCAGCCATCGGCGCATTGCCGCCAGACGTGCTGGGCGTCGCCCGCCACAACAAGGGAACGATCATCCGGCTAGACGCAACGCGCTTCGAAATCGTCGTGACCCCGGAGCAAGGGCCTGCCCTGTGGGAGGAATTGAGCAGGCTATCCACCCCGGTCGGCAGCGCCTGCTGGGAATGGCTGGAAATCCATGCAGGCATCCCCGTCATCCTGCCCCAGACCCAAGAGCAGTTCACCCCGCAAATGGCGAATTTCGAAGCCATCGGCGGCGTCAGCTTCAACAAGGGATGCTACACCGGCCAGGAAATCGTAGCGCGTACGCAATACCTCGGCAAGGTCAAACGCCGTTTGTATCTCGCCCACCTCGACTCGGACAGCGTGCCCCAGCCAGGAGACGAGCTGTTCGGCGCAGATCCGACGGCAGGCATGGTGGTGAATGCCCAGCCCGCCCCCGATGGCGGCTATGATCTGCTGGCGGTGATTCCCACCGGCAGCGCGGAAGCCGGCGCGGTGCACTTTAAAACCCCGGATGGTCCGGCCCTGCAGTTCCTGCCCCTGCCCTACCCGGTATAATTCCAATTTGTATTCAATCCGACAATAAATCGCAAAAATCTTTCACCGCAAAGGACGCAAAGGTTCGCAAAGGGAAAACCGAACCCTCAGACATGCCAACCTGATTGCTTTTCCTTCGCGACCTTTGCGTCCTTTGCGGTTAGTGCTTTTTAATCGAGAAATAGAATAAGCCAATGGTGCCTCAACAATGAAAATCTCCTTCCTCGGCGCTGCCCAGCAGGTCACCGGCTCCTGCTACCTGATCGAAACCGGGGAGGTCAAATTCCTGGTGGATTGCGGCATGTTCCAGGGCGGCCGCGAGGCCGACAAGCTGAATGCGCAAGCCTTCAAGTTCCTTCCCCGGGATATCGCTTTTGTCTTGCTGACTCACGCCCACATCGACCACAGCGGCCTTCTGCCCAAGCTGGTTGCGGCGGGTTTTGACGGTCCGATCTACACCACGACCGCCACCGCCGACCTGCTTGGCGTCATGCTGCCGGATTCCGCCCACATACAGGAAATCGAAGCCAGCAGGGAAAACCGCCAGCGGGAGGAAAAACCCAGGAAGAAGCGCAAACTCAGCGCAGAAGCCACACCGCTGTACACCATGGCCGAAGCGGAAATCTGCCTGGGCAGACTAGCACCGGTTTCCTACGATATGCAGATATCCCCGCACCCGTCAGTACACTGCTGCTTCCGGGATGCCGGCCATATTCTGGGATCGGCCATTATCGAAGTCTGGGTCAAGGAGAGAGACAAGCAGACCAAGCTGGTCTTCTCGGGGGACCTGGGGCAACCCGGCCAGCCTATCCTGCGCGACCCCTCCATAATCGAAGAAGCCGATATCCTGTTCGTCGAATCCACCTACGGCGACCGGTTACACAAAGACCTGCCATCGACCACCGATGAATTCGCACATGCCATCAATGACACGCTGTACAGAAAAAAAGGCAATGTCATCATTCCTGCCTTCGCCGTAGGTCGTACGCAGGAAATCATCTATTTTCTTCAGGAACTCACACGCCAGGGGCGATTCAAGAATCTGACTGTCTATGTGGATTCGCCGATGGCGACCAAAGCCACGGATATCACCCTGCGGCACATGGAAATGTTCGACGAGGAGGCGAGGAAACTCACCGCCTGGCAGGCAAAAACCTCCGTTCCGCTCAAGCTCGCTTTTACCGGTAGCGCGGAAGAATCCATTGCGCTGAACGACATCCATTCCGGTGCGATCATTATCTCCGCCAGCGGCATGTGCGATGCCGGACGCATCAAGTTTCACCTGATCAATAATTTGGGGAAAAGACAGAATACGATCCTGATCACCGGATTCCAGGCCCAGGGCACGCTAGGAAGACGGCTGGTGGATGGGGCGAAAACGGCGCGAATTTACGGCAAGGACATTCCCGTGCGCGCGGAAATTTATACGATCGGCGGGTTTTCGGCCCATGCCGACCAAGCCGCCCTGCTGCACTGGCTCAAACAGTTCAAGCGCCCGCCCGCCCAAACCTTCGTGGTTCACGGCGAACCGCACGCCGCCCAGGCGCTGGCCGATTACATCAAGAAAATGGACTGGGAAGTAGCCGTACCCGGCCTAGGGGACTCGGCCATCTTCGTGAAGATGACCGAGGGAAAACCATAACCCTTTAGGGTGTCCTTTACTCAGCCGGAGGCGGATTGGCGCTACCCTCATCCGGAGACTGGTCTGGATTTTCCTGGGGCTGGGGTTTGTTCAGTTTCTGCTGTGTTTTTTCTTCTTTTTTTCTTTTCTTTTCCAGCTCTTTTTGACGCTTTTCATATTGAAAATTAGGTTTTGCCAAGTTATCACCCTTTAAGCTGGTATTCGTGATTAAGAAAGAAAATGAAGCCGGGCCTGGTAGCCGGACTCACTGATCTAATATTAGTTAGTTTAACAGAAACAACAGCACAACTGCGCCTCATCATCAGAGTCGACCCGGACCATTGCTCAACCCGGGAAGGCCATGACAGGGTAAAATGGCATTTTATCCGCTCGACCGCCCATGCCCTCCCCCTCAGCCCAGCAAATCCTCCACGACGTTTTCGGCTACACAGCCTTCCGCGACGAGCAGCAGGCCATCGTCGAGCACGTCACTGCAGGTGGCGACGCGCTGGTGCTGATGCCGACCGGCGGCGG
>JAUYSN010000213.1 GCA_030696235.1 Sulfuricella sp.
CCTCATGCGGATCCTGATAGAGATGATCGATACGGGCGGTGTTGAACATGGATGCGCGGCGTTTGACCCCATGCACCTCGTAGCCTTTTTCTAATAACAGTTCGGCCAAATACGCGCCGTCCTGGCCGGTTATTCCGGTAATTAATGCCTTTTTCATGTACCTTCCCTGCAGTTTTTCTTGCTTTATCGGACAAACAACTCATTCTCCGACGAGACTCTCACTGTTTTTTTCCTCGACAATGCTTTTAATGTAGGCATGCAGGGTATCCCGCATTTCCGGGCGTTCCAGAGAGAAAGCCAGATTGGCCATCTGGAAGCCGGCCTTGTCACCGCAATCAAAGCGCTTGCCGTTGAATTTAAAGCCGAAGATGGGCTGGGTGTTCAGCAGCTGTGACATGGCGTCGGTGAGCTGGATTTCGCCGCCCGCGCCGGCCTGCACCTTCTCCAGATGGTTGAAGATGCGCGGCGTCAGGATATAGCGCCCGACCACGCCCAGCGTGGAGGGTGCGTCTTCCGGCTTCGGTTTTTCCACCATACTGTTTATTTTGTAAACGCCGTCTTCCAATTCCTTGGCGTCCACAATGCCGTATTGCGAGGTTTCCTCGCGCGGCACGTCCTGCACCCCGATCACCGAGCTATGATAGTGTGCGTACAGGTCAACCATCTGCTTCAGCACCGGCGGTTCGCCATCGAGCAGGTCGTCGGCCAGAAGCACGGCGAACGGGTCGTTTCCCACCACCTGCCGGGCGCACAGCACGGCATGTCCGAGTCCCAGCGCCTCGGCCTGGCGGATGTAGACGCAGGTCACGTTGGGCGGAATGATGCCGCGCAGCAGCTCGAGCATTTTGGTCTTGCCGCGCGCTTCCAGCTCGGCCTCCATTTCATAGGCCTTGTCGAAATGGTCCTCGATCGCGCGCTTGCTGCGCCCGGTGACGAAAATCAGCTCGGTGATGCCGGCTGCCACCGCCTCCTCGACTGCATACTGGATCAGGGGCTTGTCCACGATCGGCAGCATTTCCTTCGGGCTGGCCTTGGTTGCCGGCAGGAAGCGCGTACCCATGCCCGCCACCGGAAAAACCGCCTTGGTTATTTTTGTCATAGCTTCTCTTCCAGTAATTCCATCAATCCTGCTTCGTCCAATACCGTAACACCCAGCTCCTGAGCCTTGACGAGCTTGCTACCCGCCTCTGCACCGGCCACCACGTAATCGGTCTTCTTCGACACGCTGCCGCTGACCTTGCCTCCCAGAGCCTCGATTCTTTCCTTGGCTTCATCCCGTGTCAAGGTCGGCAAGGCCCCGGTCAGCACAAAGGTTTTCCCGCTGATCGGGCTGGTGCTGATTGGCGACCCCGCGCCCTCTTCCCAGTGCACACCGGCGGCGACAAACTGGGCGATCACCTCGCGGTTATGCGGCTCGGCAAAAAACTGGGCAATGCTCTGCGCCACCACCGGTCCCACATCCGGTACCTGTTGCAGCGCACCCTCGTCTGCCGCCATCAGGGCGTTTATGCCGCCAAAATGGCGCGCCAGATCCTTGGCCGTTGCCTCGCCAACGTTGCGGATACCCAGGGCGAAAATGAACCGCGCCAAGGTGGTTTTCTTGCTGGC
>JAUYSN010000222.1 GCA_030696235.1 Sulfuricella sp.
GCAGGGTGAAATGCAGGTCCGGCTGGCCGAAATCGAACGACTGTTGGGAGAAGATCTATGAACAAGGCAACCGCAATCGCGCTGGCGGCGGTCGTGGCAACCGCGCTAGGCGCCGGCTACTGGCTGGGCACCAAAGGGACATTCGGCCACGCTGCGGCACCTGCAACGCAAGTCGCCACCGGCACCGAGCCGACTAAAAAAGAGCGGAAAATCCTGTTCTACCGCAACCCGATGGGCTTGCCCGACACATCCCAGTCGCCGAAGAAGGACGAAATGGGGATGGATTACATTCCGGTCTACGAGGGTGAAGAGGATGCCAGCCCCGAGACGGCCAAACAGGTCAGGATCAGCCCCGAAAAAATCCAGAAACTGGGCGTGCGCACCGAGGCCGCCAGCCTGCGCGATCTGGCACGCAGCATTCGTGTTGTCGGCCGGGTCGAAGCCGATGAACGCCTGACCTACACCGTGGCCCCCAAATTCGAGGGCTGGATCGAAAAGCTGCACGTCAACACCACTGGCCAGACGGTGGGGAAAGGCCAGCCCCTGCTAGAGGTGTACAGCCCGGAACTGGTATCGGCGCAGAAGGAATACGCCATTGCCCAACAAGGCCAGCGCGACCTGAAGAACGCGAATTCAGAAGCGCAGTCGGGGATGAAACAACTGGCCGAATCCAGTCTGACCCGCCTGAGAAACTGGGATATCTCCGACGAGCAGATCCAGGCCTTAAGCAAAAGCGGCGACAGCAAACGCACCCTCACCTACCGCTCGCCGGCCAACGGCATCGTGATGGAGAAGAAAGCGGTGCAGGGCATGCGCTTCATGCCCGGCGAAGTGCTGTACCAGATCGCCGACCTGTCTGCGGTGTGGATCATCGCCGACGTGTTCGAGCAGGATCTGGCGCTGGTCAAGCCGGGGCAGAATGCCAGGGTCAAGGTCAACGCCTACCCCGGCAAGGAATTTTCCGCCAAGGTAATCTATGTCTATCCCACCCTCAACGCCCAGACCCGCACCGTGCCGGTGCGACTCGAACTCGCAAATCCGGGCGGCCTGCTCAAGCCGGCAATGTATGCCGATGTCGAACTGGCTGCGACTAGCCGGGGAAAAGTGCTGACCGTTCCGGCTTCGGCGGTGCTCCATGGCGGCACCCGTCAGACCGTGCTGGTGGAACTGGCCGAAGGCCGCTTCGAGCCGCGCGAAGTGAAGCTCGGCGTGCAGGGAAACGACTACGTCGAGGTGCTGGAAGGGGTGGGCGAAGGGGAGAAGGTCGTGGTCACGGCCAATTTCCTGATCGACTCGGAAAGCAATCTCAAGGCGGCTTTCAGCGGCATGGGCAGCAGCCAGGCCAAACCCGCGGCGACAACAGCCACCGCTCACGAGGGGCACTGACATGCTCAACCGAATCATCGAATGGTCGGCGCGCAACGTCTTCCTGGTACTGCTGGCCACCCTCGCCATTATCGGCGGCGGCATCTATGCCGTACTCAAGACGCCGCTCGACGCCCTGCCCGACCTCTCCGACGCCCAGGTCATCATCTACACGGAGTATTCCGGCCAGGCCCCGCAGGTGGTGGAAGACCAGGTCACCTACCCGCTCACCACGGCCATGCTGTCGGTGCCGAAATCGAAAGTCGTGCGCGGCTTCTCCTTCTTCGGAGCCTCCTTCGTCTACGTGATTTTCGAAGACGGCACCGATATCTACTGGGCGCGTTCGCGCGTGCTGGAATACCTCACCTCCCTTGCCGGTCGCCTGCCCCAAGGAGTCTCTCCCCAGCTCGGGCCGGATGCCACCGGCGTAGGCTGGGTCTACCAGTACGCGGTGCTGGCGAAGAACAAATCCCTGGCCGAGCTGCGCACCATCCAGGACTGGTATCTGCGCTACCAGCTAACCAAGGCGCACGGAGTGGCGGAAGTCGCCAGCATCGGCGGCTTCGTCCAGCAATACCAGGTGGTGGTCGACCCGCGCCGGTTGCAGGCTTACGGCGTACCGCTGTCCAGGGTTACACAGGTGATCCGCGACTCCAACCGCGATGTCGGCGGGCGCGTGGTGGAAATGGCCGAAACCGAGTACATGGTGCGCGGCAAGGGCTATCTGCGCGGCAAGAGCGACCTGGAGCAGCTCGTGGTCAAGAGCGAAAAGGGCGTGCCGGTGCTGTTGCGCGACATCGCCCGGGTCGAACTCGGGCCGGACGAGAGGCGCGGCCTGACCGAGCTCAACGGCGAGGGCGAGGTAGTATCGGGCATCGTCATGGCGCGCTATGGCCAGAATGCGCTGGAAGTGATCGCCAACATCAAGGAGAAAATCAGGGAAGTCGCCAGCGGTCTGCCGGAGGGAGTGACGATAGCAACGGTGTACGACCGCTCCGACCTGATCCTGCGCGCCATCGCCAACCTCAAAACCACGCTGCTGGAAGAGTCCGCCATCGTCGCCCTGGTCTGCATCGTATTCCTGCTCCATGTGCGCAGCGCCCTGGTCGCCATCATCATGCTGCCGGTGGGGGTACTGATCGCCTTCATCGCCATGCGGCTGTTGGGCATGAACTCCAATATCATGAGCCTGGGAGGCATCGCCATCGCCATCGGCGCGATGGTGGACGCGGCCATCGTCATGATCGAAAACGCCCACAAACACCTGGAGCGGCTGAAGCCTGATGAATCTCGGACGCAGGCCATGATCGCCGCCTGCATGGAAGTCGGCCCGTCGCTGTACTTCTCGCTGCTGATCATCACCGTTTCCTTCCTGCCGGTGTTCACGCTGGAAGCCCAGGAAGGACGGCTGTTCTCGCCGCTCGCTTACACCAAGACCTTCGCCATGGCCGGCGCGGCGCTGCTCTCCGTGACCCTGGTGCCGGTGCTGATGATGCTGTTCATCCGCGGCCATATCATTCCCGAGGCAAAAAACCCGGTGAACCGCTTCCTGATCTGGGTGTACCGGCCGGTGATCGCATGGGTGATGCAGTGGAAGAAACTGACCATCGCCCTTGCTCTGGGAGCCTTGGTGGTAAGCCTGTATCCGGCGACCAAACTCGGCAGCGAATTCATGCCCACCCTCAACGAAGGCACGCTGTTCTACATGCCCACCGGGCTGCCCGGCATGTCGGTGACCAAGGCGGCGGAGCTGCTGCAAACCCAGAACAAAATCATCAAGGGCTTCCCCGAAGTAGCCTCGGTCTACGGCAAGGCCGGGCGCGCGCAAACCGCTACCGACCCGGCGCCGCTGGAGATGTTCGAGACCATCATCAACCTCAAGCCCGAAGCCGAATGGCGGCCGGGCATGAACATCGACAAGCTGATTGCCGAACTGGACAAGGCCCTGCAGATCCCCGGCATCGCCAATTCCTGGACCATGCCGATCAAGGCGCGCATCGACATGCTCTCCACCGGCATCCGCACCCCTATCGGCATCAAGGTGTTCGGCAAGAATCTGGACGACATGGAAAAGCTGGCCAAGGAGATCGAAGCGGTGGTGAAGCAGGTTCCCGGCACCACCAGCGCCTATGCCGAGCGCCTCACCGGCGGGCTGTATCTCAACATCGAACCGCAGCGCGATCAACTGGCCCGCTACGGCATTGCCGTGGGCGAACTGCAGGACGTGATCGCCACCGCCCTCGGCGGGGAAGTGGTCACCACCACGGTCGAAGGCCGCGAGCGTTTCGGCGTCAGCGTACGCTACCCGCGCGAACTGCGCAGTGACCCGCAGACAATCGCCACGCAGGTGCTGGTGCCGGTCGGCGGCGAAGCGGGCGGCCCGCCCGCGATGGTGCCGCTGGGCCAACTGGCGAAAATCGAGATCGCCAGAGGCGCACCGTCTATCCGCACCGAGAACGCCCTGCTATCCGCCTACATCTACGTCGACATCCGCGACCGCGACATCGGCGGCTACGTGCGCGATGCGCAGCAGGCGGTGCGCGACAAGGTCAAGTTCCCCCCCGGCTACTACGCCACCTGGAGCGGCCAGTTCGAGTATATGGAGCGCGCCACCGAGAAGATGAAGATCGTCATCCCGGTAACGCTGGCGATCATCTTCATGTTGCTTTACCTCAACTTCCGCCGCCTCACCGAAACCCTGATCGTGATGCTGTCGGTGCCCTTCGCCCTGGTCGGCGGGGTGTGGCTGATGTGGGCGCTGGGCTACAACCTGTCGGTCGCGGTGGCGGTAGGCTTCATCGCCCTGGCCGGCGTGGCGGCAGAGACCGGCGTGGTGATGCTGATCTACCTCGACCACGCGCTGAATGAAATCAAGGCCCGGCGCGAGGCGGAAGGCAAGCCCTTGGCCCCGGCCGATCTCTATGCCGCGGTGATGGAAGGCGCGGTCGAGCGGGTGCGCCCGAAGATGATGACGGTAGTGGCGATCATGGCCGGCCTCCTGCCGATCATGTGGAGCAGCGGCACCGGCTCCGAGGTGATGAGCCGCATCGCCGCACCAATGGTGGGCGGCATGATTTCATCGACGATCCTCACCCTGGTCGTCATTCCGGCGCTGTATGCGCTGGTCAAGGAATGGACACTTTTCAAACGGAGTTAGCATGAACAAGAAGCTGATAATCATCCTGAGTGTTGCGCTGCTGGCCGGCTGTGGTGAGGGCGACAAACAGCCGGAAGTTCAGGGCAAGGGCCTGCGCCAGTACGACAGGAATATGCTGGCACGCGGCGAGCGGGTATTCATGACGAATTGCGCAGTGTGCCACGGCAACGGCGGCGAAGGCAAACCCGGCTGGCAGCAGCCCGGCCCGGACGGCAAACTTCTGCCTCCGCCGCTGGACGGTAACGGCCGGGTTTGGCGCCTCACCAGAAGCCAGATGAAACAGTTCGTCCACCAAGGCAGCCCTAATGGACGAGCCAACATGCCGGCCTGGCAAGGCAAGCTGACGGAGCAGGAAATCGACGATGTCACCCTCTGGATCACCTCGCTGTGGTCGGACGCGGTTTACCTGGAATGGCTCAGCAAAGTGGAGCAAAGGCAAAACTGAGGGCGCCACGTTGAGCCTGTCTACTGCCCGTCTCGCCGACTGATTGGTGGTTATGGTGTTGATTTTCTATTGCGAGTGGTTATAATAACCACCGTGAACAGCAAGCAAATCATCAAACAACTCGAAGCGGATGGCTGGACATTGCGCAGTGTGCGCGGTAGTCATCATGTATTCACCCACCCCGTGAAGCCCGGCCATATCAGCGTGCCGCATCCGAAGCAGGAGTTGGGAGTTGGTTTGGTGCACAAGCTGCTGAAACAGGCTGGATTGAAATAAAGGAGGTTCACCATGAAATTCATCATTGCGATTGAGCCGGGCACGGATACCACCGCTTTCGGGGTGGTTGTACCCGACCTGCCGGGCTGCTTTTCTGCCGGGGACACCTTGGACAAGGCGGTGGATAACGCTCGCGAGGCGATTGATCTATGGTGCGAAACCGTGATCGAGGATGGCGGAGATGTTCCGCCCGCCAAAACCTTGACTGAGCATCAAGCCGATCCTGATTTCGCGGGTTGGATTTGGGCGGTGGTGGAGGTTCCGGTGGAACGTTATTTCGGCCCGGCGGAAAAGCTCAACATTACCTTGCCGCGCCTGTTGCTGGCAAAGATAGACGAATACGCCCGCGCTCACGGCGAGACGCGCTCCGGCTTTCTGGCTGAAGCTGCGAGAGCGGCGATGCGATAGGTATCTGTGCCGGCGGGAGTTTTCCGCTATCCAACACCAAAGCCTGGATTGAAAAACAAAAACCGAGCACCCCACCCAATAATTTTGTAAAATCAGCATCTTCTAATTTACTTGGAGATTTCCATGTACGGATTCAGCACCCAACTCGACATACCCTTCGACGACGCCGTGGCAAAGACCATCGACGCCCTGAAAGTGGAAGGCTTCGGCGTCCTCACCGACATCGACGTGAAAGCCACCATGAAAGCCAAGCTCAACATCGACGGCCGCCCTTACCGCATCCTTGGCGCCTGCAACCCGCCGCTGGCGCACCGTGCCATCGAAGCCGACCCCGATATCGGCCTGCTGCTGCCCTGCAACGTGGTGGTGCGCGAAGAAGCCGACGGCAAGATTACGGTCGCCTTCATGGATCCATCCGCAGTGCTGAAACTGGTAGACAAGCCCGGCATCGAGGAACTGGCGGCGGAAGTGAAAGGCCGACTCGAGCGGGTGCGCGACAGCCTCAAGGCGTGATTCCCTGGATCGATAACGACACGCCTTTCCCGCCGCTCGATTCCGCCCTGCGCGAGCCCAACGGCTTGCTGGCGGCGGGCGGCGACCTTTCCCCGCAGCGGCTGATCGAGGCCTATAGGCGCGGCATTTTTCCCTGGTTCAACCCCGGCGAGCCTATCCTGTGGTGGAGTCCGGATCCCCGCATGGTGCTGTTCCCCGGTGAACTGAAAGTCTCGCGCTCGCTGCGCAAGACCCTGAAGAAGCAGCCCTACGAAATCCGCGCCGACACCGCCTTCCGGCAAGTCATGGAAGCCTGCGCCGCGCCGCGCGGTGGCCACAGCGGCACCTGGATCACCCCCGCCATGATCGACGCCTACACCGAACTTCACCGGCAAGGCCTAGCCCACACGGTCGAAACCTGGATGGACGACAAGCTCGTCGGTGGGCTCTATGGAGTCAGTCTAGGCAGGATGTTCTACGGCGAATCCATGTTCAGCCTCGCCACCGACGCTTCCAAGATCGCCTTCGTCCATCTGGTCAGGCAGCTCGAACGCTGGGGCTTCGGCATGATCGACTGCCAGATGAAGACCGCGCACCTCGCCTCGCTAGGGGCGCGCGAGATACCACGCGCCGAATTCAGCCAAAAGTTGTCGGAACTGGTAAACTTTCCCGGAATTAACGGTGCCTGGCACCGACCATGAACTTGCTGAATGACTTTTCCACGCGCGAGCTGCAGTTCTACCTGACCTCCGCCTACCCGTGCAGCTACCTGCCGGGACGGATGGCGCGCTCGCTGGTGGCCACCCCCAACGAGCTGGTCGAC
>JAUYSN010000223.1 GCA_030696235.1 Sulfuricella sp.
CGGTGCTGGGGCACGAAATCTCCCACGTTGCCAACGGCGACATGGTGACGCTGGCGCTGATCCAGGGCGTGGTCAACACCTTCGTGATGTTCCTTTCCAGAGTTATCGGCTACCTGGTGGACAAGGTGGTGTTCAAGACCGAGCGGGGGACCGGCCCGGCGTTTTTCGTCACCATGATCATCGCCGAAATGGTGCTGGGCATCCTCGCCTCGATCATCGTCATGTGGTTCTCGCGCCGGCGCGAGTTCATCGCCGATTCGGGCGGCGCGGCACTGGCTGGAAAGGGCGCCATGATCGCCGCGCTGGAGCGCCTCAAGGCCCAGCACGAGCCGGCGCCGCTGCCGGAAAAGATGGCCGCCTTCGGTATTTCCGGTGGAGTGGGTTCGGGCTTGAAGCGCCTGTTCATGACCCACCCGCCGCTGGAGGAGCGCATCGCGATGCTCCAGCGCCTTAACGAATACATGCCACCGCAGCGACCCATGCGGTAGTTCTACCCTTAACCAACCCTGAAGCCCGTACTGCCTTGCGGCTGTTTTCAGCCGTAGGGGAGGCGTTGCCTTTAACCTGAGTAAATTTGAACATGACATCACACGTTATTCGACGGATTCCATCGCCAGCCCGCGCCTGGTTCCTGGCACTTGCCATGATCGCCGCGCCCACGGCCACTGCGGCGCCGCTTACCCTGGACGAAGCCTTGCGCCTCGCTGCGGAGCACAGCCCGACACTCGCTGCGGCAAAAGCCCAGGAACGCGGCGCGCAGGCCGCCCTGAACACGGCGCTGGCCTATCCCAATCCTGAGATAGAGCTTGCCTCTGGCGCCTCGCGTCCGCGCCAGATCGGTGGTACGAGCGGGCGCAACGAATTGCTGGGATTGTCCCAGCAATTCGAGCTGCCTTCCCTGCGCGCCGCACGGCGGCAAGGTGCGGAAGCCGGCATCGTCTCCGGCGCGGCGGCGCTGGGGGATGCGCAACTCAACCAGCACAGCGCGGTGAAGCAGGCTTTCTACGACGTGCTGCGGCGCCAGGAAGAGGCCCGCCTTGCCGCAGAAAACCATGCCCTGCTCCTGCAAATCCGCAACCGGGTCAAGATCAAGGTGGAAGTCGGCGAATCGCCGCGCTACGAGCTGGTGAAGTCGGAAGCCGAGGCGCTGGCTGCGGAAAGCGCCGCCAGGAGCGCAGAGCTGCGCGTGACCCAGGCCCGTGACCGGCTGCGGGCACTGATCGGCGCACCGCTTGCGGAAACCTTCGAGGTGGCCGCCGAGCCGCCGCTAATGGCCGACCTGCCGGAGCTGGATGAGCTGCGCCGGGATTTGCTGGCTCGTCAGCCCCTGCTCAAGGTGGCCGAGGCCGAGACGCGCCGCGCCCAGGCACGAGTGGAACTGGAGCGCGCCTCTCGCCTGCCCCAGCCCACCATCAAGTTAAGCACCGAGCGCGATCCGGACATGAACCAGTGGCGCGTCGGCCTGGTTCTGCCGCTACCCCTGTGGAACCGCCGCGATGGGCCGATCGGCGAGGCTGTTGCCGGTGTGCACCGGGCCGAGGCGGAAGCGCGGCAGATCCATCTTGCCCTGCTGGCGGAGCTGGATCA
>JAUYSN010000233.1 GCA_030696235.1 Sulfuricella sp.
TGGTGCTCTCAATCACCATGCGCTTGTTGGGAGTGGAGCCTTATCTCACCGAAGCCGGCCTGAATCTCGGCAGTCTGCTGATTTTCGCCGCCGTGATGGGCATGGGCGGTTCCTTCATCTCGCTCGCCATTTCCAAATGGACTGCCAAGCGCATGACGGGTGCACGGGTGATAGCAACACCCGAAACCCCCGGCGAAGCCTGGCTGGTGGAGACCGTGCGGCGTCAGGCGCAGACCGCCGGCATCGGCATGCCGGAGGTGGCGATTTTCGACTCGCCCGACGTCAATGCCTTCGCCACCGGCATGAACAAGAATAGCGCCCTGGTGGCGGTATCCACCGGCCTGCTGCAGGCCATGACCAAGACCGAGGCGGAAGCGGTTCTGGGGCACGAAATCTCCCACGTTGCCAACGGCGACATGGTGACGCTGGCGCTGATCCAGGGCGTGGTCAACACTTTCGTGATGTTCCTGTCGCGCGTCATCGGCCATCTGGTGGACAAGGTCGTGTTCAAGACCGAGCGTGGTACCGGCCCGGCGTTCTTCGTTACCATGATCATCGGCGAGATGGTGCTGGGCATCCTCGCCTCGATCATCGTCATGTGGTTCTCGCGCCGGCGCGAGTTCATCGGCGACTCGGGCGGCGCGGCACTGGCTGGAAAGGGCGCCATGATCGCCGCGCTGGAGCGCCTCAAGGCCCAGCACGAACCGGCGCCGTTGCCGGAAAAAATGGCCGCTTTCGGAATTTCCGGTGGAATGGGTTCGGGCTTGAAGCGCCTGTTCATGACCCATCCGCCGCTGGAAGAGCGCATCGCGGCGCTCAAGGCCGGGCAATGAATGCGCGCGCGGCTGGCGGCTCTGGCCCGGGCGTTCAAGCGTGAGTTCGAGGTCTATCGCTGCGCTATGCGCCATGCGGACACGCCTTGGGCCGCCAAGGCGCTGTTGGGGCTGGCTGTCGGCTACGCCCTGTTGCCGTTCGACCTGATCCCGGACTTCCTGCCGGTCATCGGCCACCTGGATGATCTGATCATCGTACCGGCCCTCGTTTGGTTGGCGCTGTACTTGATTCCTCCCGACGTTATTGAAGCGTGCCGTGCGCGGCACACCCGTTTCGAAAACACTGAAAAATCATTGGACAAGTAAATGAATGCCACGATCTCCATCGGCGAACCCTGGATGTGGGCCGCCTTCATCGTTTTCGTGCTGTTCATGCTGGCGCTGGACCTGTTCGTGTTCGGCGGCAGGAAAGCGCACAAGGTCACCGTCAAGGAGGCGGCCGTCTGGTCGTTGGTGTGGGTAAGCCTCGCGCTGCTTTTCAACGCCGGTCTGTGGTGGTACTTGAGCGGCGCGGCCGGGCAGGAGGTCGCCGACCGCAAGGCGCTGGAATTCCTCACCGGCTATCTGATCGAGAAGTCGTTGTCGGTGGACAACGTGTTCATCTTCCTGCTGATTTTCTCGTCTTTCCACGTCTCCGCTGAATACCAGCGCCGGGTGCTCGTTTACGGCGTGCTGGGCGCCATCGTCCTGCGCGCAATCATGATACTGGCCGGGGCTTGGCTGGTGCGCGAATTCAACTGGGTGCTCTATGTCTTCGGATTCTTCCTGGTCGTCACCGGCATGCGCATGCTGGTCATGGCGGAGAAGGAACCCAATCTGGAGAAGAACCCGGTGCTGAAATTCGCGCGCCGGCATCTGCGCATCTCCGAGGGTGATCACAGCGAGAAATTCACCGTCATGAAGGACGGCGTGCGCTATTTCACGCCGCTGTTTCTGGTGCTGATCCTGATCGAGGTATCCGACCTGGTGTTCGCGGTGGATTCCATCCCTGCCATCTTCGCCATCACCACTGACCCCTTCATCGTCTTCACCTCCAATATTTTCGCCATCATGGGTTTGCGGGCGCTGTATTTCCTGCTCGCCGACGTGGCGGACCGCTTCCATCTGCTGAAATACGGCCTGGCCATGGTGCTTACCTTCATCGGCGCCAAGATGCTCATCGCGCCGTGGGTTCACGTGCCGGTGACGGCCTCGCTGGCCGTCGTCGCCGTCTTGATCGGGGCGAGCGTCATCGCCAGCTTGATCGCCACGCGCGACAGGCCCTTCCAATGAAAACCACTCATGAACGGAATTATTCCAGCCCTTGATAAAAACACGAATAATTATTGCATCCGGTAGGAGCGGCCTTGGCCGCGATACGGTGGTTATCGCGGCCA
>JAUYSN010000236.1 GCA_030696235.1 Sulfuricella sp.
TCGACCTCTCCCCCAGCGGCGACCAGCCGATGGTGGACAAGGAACTCCGCCTTTCCCTGGTGTTCAACGGCACCATCTACAACTACAAGGAACTGCGCCAGGAACTCTCGGAGATGGGCTACACCTTCTTCTCCGAAGGCGACAGCGAGGTCATCCTCAAGGGCTACCATGCCTGGGGCGAGAAGTGCGTGGAGCGCTTCTTCGGCATGTTCGCCTTCGCCGTGTGGGACCTGCGCCACGCCAGCCTGTTCCTGGCGCGCGACCGCTTCGGCATCAAACCGCTCTATTACTCGCTGGACGGCGCCAGCCTGCGCTTTGCCTCCAGCGTCCAGGCGCTGCTTGCCGCAGGCGGCGTGGACACCAGCATTGACCCGATTGCACTGCACCACTACTTCACTCTGCACGCCGTAGTGCCTGCTCCGCGCACCATCCTCAACGGCGTGAAAAAGCTGCCCCCGGCCACCACCATGACGGTGAGCGCAGCGGGACAGGTTACCCAACGCACCTACTGGAGCCTGGACGCCACCCGCCCGGCGCATAACCTGTCCGAGCAGGACTGGCTGAATGCCACCCGTGCCGTGCTGACCCGCGCCGTGGAGCGCCACCGCCTGGCCTCCGACGTGCCGGTCGGGGTTCTGCTTTCCGGCGGGCTGGACTCCAGCCTGCTGGTGGGCTTGCTGGCTGACCACGTCGATGACCTGCTCACCTTCTCGGTAGGTTTCGAGGATGTCGGCGAAGGCGCGGAAAAAGCTGACGAATTCGAGTATTCGGATCAGGTGGTGGAACGCTTCAAGACCCGGCACCACAAATACCTCATCCCCAACGCTGAAGTCTTGAAGCGCCTGCCCGAGGCCGTGGCCAATATGGCCGAGCCTATGGTCGGCCAGGATGCTGTGGCGTTCTACCTGCTCGGCGAGCGCGTTACGGATGAAGTGAAGGTGGTGCTCTCCGGCCAGGGTGCGGACGAGGTGTTCGGCGGCTACTTCTGGTATCCGCGTATGGACGAGGCCCCGGGTTCCGCCCTCGACCGCTTCCGCCTCAACTATTTCGACCGCGACCATGCCGAATACCTGGAAACCGTCGCCCCGGCCTGGCATGTGCCGGACGTCACCGCTGAACTGGTGGAGCGGGAACTCACCAAGCCCAAGGCCGATTGTTTTCTCGACCAGGTGCTGCGCTTCGATGCCACCACGCTGGTCGTCGACGACCCGGTCAAACGCGTCGACAACATGACCATGGCGTGGGGTCTGGAAGCGCGCGTTCCCTTCCTCGACCATGAACTGGTGGAACTGGCGGCCAAGATGCCGCCTTCGCTCAAACTCAAGGAAGGCGGAAAATTCCCGCTCAAGGCCATCGCCCGCGGGCTGATCCCGGACGCGGTGATCGACCGCCCCAAGGGATACTTCCCGGTGCCGGCGCTGAAATACGTGCGCGGAGATTTCCTCGAATTCATGCGTAATATCCTGCTGTCGGACGCCTGCATGAAACGCGGCCTCTACCAGCGCCCCTATGTGGAAAAACTGCTGGCCGAGCCGGAAGCCCATTTCACCCGCATCCAGGGCAGCAAGCTGTGGCACCTGGCGCTGCTGGAACTGTGGCTGCAACTGAATGTGGATTAAGAGCCTATTCAGCCCGCAACTTCCTGGAACAACGGCCTTCGTGCTCCAGGAATGCCTCTTTGACTGAGCTGAGCATTTCCCCGTCATCCCAGGGCTTGGTGATGTACTTGTAAATCGTGCCCCGATTGAAAGCTTCGGCGACCAGTTTCAGGTCGGTATAACCGGAAAGAACCATGCGCATCACCTCGGGGTAAAGCCGCTTGATCCTGCTCAGGAATTCGATACCGCTCATCTCAGGCATCGCCTGGTCAGACAGGATCACGCCGACCCGATGACTGGCGAGCAGCTCAAATGCCTCGGCCGGACTATGCGCAACCAGAATTTGATAACCCTCATGGAGAAACAGACGGGTCAAGGCGGTTGTCACATTCGACTCATCGTCGAGTAGCAACAGCGTACGTTGCCAGCTCCCGTCAGCTTGGCCATTCAGCGCCAGCTTTCGCCCACTCCGCAGCATCTTCTCGAAATCACCGACAGGAACCGGGTGGCTGAAGAAATAACCCTGCATTTCGTCGCAGCCGTGGCTGCGCAGGTACTCCAGCTGCCCTTGCGTTTCCACCCCCTCGGCAATGACATTCAACCCCAGGCTGTGTGCCATGGTGATAATGGCGACAACGATAGCGGCATCATTGGGTTCCCGTGTAACCTCCCGGACGAAGGACTGATCCACTTTCAGCTTGTCGAT
>JAUYSN010000244.1 GCA_030696235.1 Sulfuricella sp.
CCTCAGGCCGAAAGCTCGCTGCCTTCCGGTTCGGCCGGCGACTCTTCGATCACCTCTGCACCCATCACCAAACCCTGGCCCAACTTCTGCCTGCGGCGAGCGGTATGGAAGGCCAAGCCGGTACCCGCCGGAATCAGGCGACCGACGATGACATTCTCCTTCAGGCCACGCAGTTCGTCGCGTTTACCCATGATCGCTGCCTCAGTCAGCACGCGCGTCGTTTCCTGGAAGGAAGCGGCGGAGATGAACGAATCAGTAGACAGCGACGCCTTGGTGATACCCAGCAACATGTACTCATAAACAGCCGGCTCTTTCCCCTCGACCACCATTTTTTCGTTCTCTGTCAGCACGTCGGCGCGCTCCACCTGCTCGCCTTGGATGAAGCGGGTCTCGCCCGGGTCCACCACGGTTATGCGGCGCAGCATCTGGCGCACGATCACTTCAATGTGCTTGTCGTTGATCTTCACACCCTGGAGGCGGTAAACGTCCTGCACTTCATCGGTAATGTAGCGTGCCAGCGCCTCAACACCCCGCAAGCGCAGGATGTCATGCGGATCGGCCGGGCCATCGACGATGCTTTCGCCCTTGTTCACCACCTGGCCATCGTGAGCGGTGACGTGCTTGTCCTTCGTAATCAGGTATTCGTGAGGAACGCCGTCCAGATCGGTGATCACCAGGCGCTGCTTGCCCTTGGTGTCCTTGCCGAAGCTTACGATGCCCGAACGCTCTGCGAGGATCGCCGGATCCTTCGGCTTGCGCGCCTCGAACAGGTCGGCCACGCGCGGCAGACCACCGGTGATGTCGCGGGTCTTGGACGCTTCCTGCGGAATCTTGGCGACCACGTCACCCACGCCCACCGGCGCGCCGTCCTGCAGATTGACGACCGAGCGCGGCGGCAACAGGTACTGCGCAGGCAGGTCGGTACCCGGGATCGAAAGATCCTTGCCGTTGCCATCGATGATTCGGATGATCGGGCGGAGATCCTTACCCGCCGAGCCGCGACGCTTGGGGTCGGTGATCTCGATGCTGGCCAGACCGGTGAGTTCGTCGGTCTTCTCGATCGCCGTAATGCCCTCGACCAGATCCACGTAGCGCACGAAGCCCGCGACTTCGGAAACG
>JAUYSN010000248.1 GCA_030696235.1 Sulfuricella sp.
ATTCTTGCCGATGTCGTGCACGTCGCCCTTCACGGTCGCCATCACGATCTTGCCCTTGGTACTGGTATCGCCGGAGCGCAGTTTCTCGGCTTCGATGTAGGGGATGAGATGCGCCACGGCCTGTTTCATCACGCGCGCCGATTTCACCACCTGCGGCAGGAACATCTTGCCCGCACCGAACAGGTCGCCGACCACGTTCATGCCGGTCATGAGCGGGCCTTCGATCACTTCGACCGGGAATTTGGCCTGCTGGCGCGCTTCCTCGGTATCCTCGACGACATAGGTAGTGATGCCGCGCACCAGTGCGTGGGTCAGGCGTTCCTGCACCGTGCCTTTGCGCCATTCCAGGTCCTCGACCTGTTCCTTGCCGCCGCCTTTGACGGATTCGGCCATCTTGACCAGCTTTTCGCCCGCATCGGGGTGACGGTTCAGCACCACGTCTTCCACGGCGTCGCGCAGGTCCTTGGAGATCTCTTCGTATACGCCGAGCTGTCCGGCGTTGACGATGCCCAGGCCCATGCCGGCCTTGATGGCGTGATACAGGAACACCGTGTGGATAGCTTCGCGTACCGGTTCGTTGCCGCGGAAAGAGAACGAAACGTTGGAAACGCCGCCGGAGATCTTGGCATACGGCAGGTTCTTGCGTATCCAGGCAGTCGCCTCGATGAAGTCCACCGCGTAGTTGTTATGTTCCTCGATGCCGGTCGCGATCGCGAAGATGTTCGGGTCGAAGATGATGTCCTCGGGCGGGAAGCCGACCTTGTTGACCAGGATGTCGTAGCTGCGTTTGCAGATCTCGGTCTTGCGCTTGTAAGTGTCAGCCTGACCTTGTTCGTCGAACGCCATCACCACGGCAGCCGCGCCGTAACGGCGCACCAGTGTGGCGTGCTTGATGAAGTTTTCCTCGCCCTCTTTCAGCGAAATCGAGTTGACGATGGACTTGCCCTGTACGCATTTCAGCCCGGCCTCGATCACCGACCACTTCGACGAATCGATCATCACCGGCACCTTGGCGATGTCCGGCTCGGAGGCGATCAGGTTGAGAAATTTCACCATCGCGGCCTCGGAGTCCAGCATCGCCTCATCCATATTGATGTCGATGATCTGGGCGCCGTTTTCCACCTGGGCCTTGGCCACTTCCAGGGCCTTGTCGTATTCGCCGTTGATGATCAGGCGGGCGAACATCTTCGAACCGGTGACGTTGGCGCGTTCGCCGACGTTGACGAAGAGCGAGTCCTCACCAATGTTGAGCGCCTCCAGGCCGGACAGCCGCAGCTTTTTCTCGATTTCGGGAATGGTGCGCGGCGGCAAGCCTTGCACCGCTTCGGCGATGGCCTTGATATGCGGTGGCGTGGTGCCGCAGCAGCCGCCGACAATGTTGAGCAAGCCGCTTGATGCCCATTCGCGCAAGTCCGCCGCAATAGCCTCGGGTGTTTCGTCGTAACCGGTTTCCGACAAAGGGTTGGGCAGACCGGCGTTGGGGTGGGCGCTCACATAGGTGTTGGAAATATTCGACAGCTCTTCCACGTACTGGCGCAGATCTTTCGCACCGAGGGCGCAATTCAGACCGATCGACAACGGCTGGACGTGACTCACCGAGTTCCAGAACGCCTCGGCGGTCTGCCCCGAAAGCAGGCGCCCGGACAGGTCGGTGATGGTGCCGGAAATCATCACCGGCAGCTTGATTTGATGGGTGTCGAAATACTGCTCGATGGCAAACAGCGCGGCCTTGGCGTTGAGCGTGTCGAAGATGGTCTCGACCATCAGGATATCGGAACCGCCATTGACCAGTCCGCTGATGGCTTGAGTGTAGGCGTCCACCAACTGGTCGAAGCTGGTGTTGCGGAATCCCGGATCGTTGACCTCGGGCGAGATCGAGGCGGTGCGGTTAGTTGGTCCTAGCACGCCGGCGACAAAGCGCGGCCTGGCCGGGTTCTTCGCCTCGAATTCGTCCGCTGCGTCGCGCGCCAGCTTTGCCGCCGCGACGTTGATCTCGTACACCAGCCCTTCCATGTGGTAATCCGCCATGGCGATGGAGGTGGCGTTGAAGGTGTTGGTCTCGAGTATGTCCGCCCCGGCTTCCAGATAAGCGGAATGGATATCGCGGATGATCTGCGGCTGGGTCAGCACCAGCAGATCGTTGTTGCCCTTCAAGTCGCTGCCGTAGCCGGCGAAGCGTTCGCCCCGGTAATCCGCCTCCGTCAGCTTGTAGGTCTGGATCATGGTACCCATGGCGCCATCCAGAATCAGGATGCGCTGTTTCAGTTGGGCGTGGAGCAGGGCGGTGCGGTCTTGGTGGCTCATGGCAATAAGGTGTTTGGGTATGGCGATATTGCCTATAATAACATCAGCCAGTCAGTCCGCTAAGGAGCAACAACATGCAACACATGACACCCAAACAGGCGTACGAATTCCTGCAATCCAACCCCGAAGCGGTATTCGTCGATGTGCGCAGCGAAATGGAGTACCTGTTCGTCGGCCATCCCGAGGGTTCGATGCTGATTCCCTGGATCGACGGCCCCGACTGGGAAATCAACCCCGATTTCGTCGGCCACGTGAAGAAAGCTGCCAGCGTGAACCGCCCGGTGCTGTTGATCTGCCGCTCCGGCCGCCGCTCGGTGGATGCCGGAGCGGCGCTGGAAAAAGCCGGGCTCCAGGACGTGTACAACGTGCTGCACGGCTTCGAGGGCGACCTGGACGAACATCACCACCGCAACTCGCATAACGGCTGGCGCTTCGATGGCCTGCCTTGGGCGCAGACCTGATGCGTAGGAGCGGCGCCCTCGCCGCGATTTTCAACCGCATTCGCGCCGGGGCGGCGCTCCTACATGCACTCAGCCGTGAAGGGTGGGCACGTTTTTGTGCCCACGCGGTCCCAGGAGGTTATCTCAGCGTGGGCTTGGTTCCAAAGCCAGTTGGTCTTTGACTGAAAAAAAATGCATAATGCATCATAAACCAGAAAAAGAAGCGAGGCTCTCTCTTTGGAACCAGTCGAACTGCTGAAACAAAACCTGGCGATCGAACCCGATCTGCAGAATTTCATCGGTTTTGTCCTGGAAAGCGTAACCCGGCTCGGCGGGAACCCGTTTGCCTCCTCCATCGCCTCGCTGGACCTGATGCAAAAGCTGCGCAATGCAGGCGCCGCCACCGGCTTCCCCCTGCCGGCCTGCCTGCTGCTGCAGGGTCACCAACTGAGGGTTCAGTGGGGAGAACACGCTGAACACCTGAAAATCACGAATCTCGCCCAACCGCCGAAGCCGGATACTGTCGCGCAATTGCGCCGCCACCTGCAGAATTCGACCGCGTCCGCAGATCCGGCCCTCCTGTTGCAGCGCAACGCCGAAATGGAGCGCCACCTCGACGAAACCCGCGCCCGCACCGAAAAGGAGCTGGACGCGCTCCAGCACACCCTGGAAAAACGCCAGACCGAACTGCATGAATCCCTGCGCCAGGCCGAAACCGACCCGCTCACCGGGCTTCTCAACCGCCGCGCCTTCGATGAAAAGCTCGGCCAGGCATTCCGGCACACCATGCGGCAGAAGACGGCGCCCCTTTCGCTGGTGCTGTTCGACCTGGATTATTTCAAGCAAATCAACGATCAATTCGGGCATCAGTTCGGCGACGCCTACCTCAACAAGATGGCCCACGCCCTGCGCTCCGCCATCCGCGTGGACGTCGATTTCGCCTTCCGCTTCGGCGGGGATGAATTTGCCATGGTCCTGTTCGCCGACTACCCCCAGGCCTGCAACAAGGCAACGCAAGTACTGCGCTTGATGGAAACCAAGGTCAGCATCGGCATCAGCACCATCAACCCGAGCACCCCGGACGGTCTCACCGTGGAAGAATTTATCCACCACGCCGACAACGCATTGTATGAGGCGAAAAATTCCGGCCGCGGCCGGGCCGTGGTCGATCTCTGCTCTATGCCGGACAGCGGCAACTGCCAATTTCCCTGCCCGCATACGATTCCGCACGAGCTTCAGCTCGTAGCGGATCGGAGTCCTTTAGGGAAAACAGCCAAAACCGACCATGACTAAAATTTTCGACAGTGCGACGGACTGCAAGCTGCTGTACAACAGCCCGGTGCAAAACGAAAGCGCGCTCATCCTGCTGCGCTCGAAGCTGTCGGCGATCGCCCAGCGCCTCGGCCTTTCCGACCAGAAACGGGAGAACATGCTGCTGGTCGCCTCGGAACTGGTCAGCAACCAGGTCAAGCACGCCGGCGGGCGCGGCCTGATCCAGGTCTGGCAACAGCCCGGGCCGACTCTTGACATCCTCGCGCTGGATTACGGCCCGGGCATCACCAACCTTTCCCAAGCCGAGGAAGACGGCTATTCCAGCGCAAACACGCTGGGCAAGGGGCTGGGCAGCATCCGCCGCCTCAGCGACGAATCGTTCGTCTATACCCAGCAGGACAATTCCGGAAAATCGAAAAAATGGAGCGGAACCGTCTTTTTGTCGCGCTTCCATCCCGGCAGCAAGAAAATCGATTACGACAAAGACACGAATGCCACCAGAGGCCGCTCGGCCGCGCTGGAAATCGGCCTGTTCTCCCGCTCCCTGTCGGACGATCGCTACAACGGCGACCGGATCTATTTGCAGAAAACCGGTGACACCCTGCGCTGGCTGCATCTCGACGGCCTGGGCCATGGCGAGCAGGCCCAGGCGGCCACCGCCAATCTCGCCTCTCACCTCTCCCATTGCGACACGCCGGCCTCGGTGCTGGCCGCGGTGGACCGCCAGCTCAAGGGCACGCGCGGCGCAGTCGCAATCATCGGCGAGCTCGGACTGACCGGCAAGGCGCTGAACATCCTCGGTGTCGGCGACATGCACGCCCACGTCATGGACAACGAGGAAATGCACAACCTGTCCTTCGCGCCCGGCGTGCTGGGCAAGGAGCACAAAAATCCGGCCCAGTTCCGTTTCGCCTTCGGCAAGCGCTGCCTGATGATCTCCGCCAGCGACGGCATCCGGCGGAATTGGGATGTTTCCAATTTTCCCGGCCTGTTCCACCAGCACCCCCAGTTGATCGCCTACACGCTGGGGAATATCATGGGCAGAATCTCGGACGATCAGTCGCTCTGCGTCGCCAGCATCGATTAGATAACAATCTTAAAAACGAAAGGGAGAATCGTGGCACAACAGAAATTGAATACCGCCGGCGCTAAATTGAAGGAGCTGCTCAAGCTTCAGGTCGGCAGCATTTCGGAAACCATCGAAAGAGAAGGGCAAACCCGTTTCGGCGGCAGCAACAACCTGCTTGGCACCGACGAGATCAACGATTTCT
>JAUYSN010000251.1 GCA_030696235.1 Sulfuricella sp.
CGGTGCGGCGAGCTTGCCGTTTTCGAGGCCGAGGCCGGCCGCTTCCACGCCGATCAGCTTGACGCTGTCGTCGGTGATATAGGGGTAGAACAAGCCGATGGCGTGCGAGCCGCCGCCGACGCAGGCAATCACCGCATCCGGCTGGCGGCCGGTCATTTCCGGCATGGGTTTTTTGGCTTCCTCGCCGATGACGGACTGGAAATCGCGCACCATCGTGGGGTAGGGATGCGGTCCGGCAGCGGTGCCGAACACGTAAAAGGTGCTTTCGACGTTGGTGACCCAGTCGCGTATCGCCTCGTTGCAAGCATCCTTGAGGGTTTTCGAGCCGGATTCGACCGGCACCACGGTGGCGCCCAGCAGCTTCATGCGATAGACGTTGGGAGCCTGGCGCTTGACGTCCTCGCTGCCCATGTAGACCACGCATTCCAGACCGTAGCGCGCCGCCACGGTGGCGGTCGCGACGCCGTGCATGCCGGCGCCGGTCTCCGCGATAACGCGCTTCTTGCCCATGCGGCGGGCAAGCAGGGCCTGGCCGATGGCGTTGTTGATCTTGTGTGCGCCGGTGTGGTTGAGATCCTCGCGCTTGAGGTAGATTTGCGCGCCGCCGAGGCTTTCCGTCCAGTTCCTGGCATGATAGATCGCACTGGGGCGGCCGACATAGTGCTTGAGTTCGTAGGCAAATTCAGCCTTGAACTCCGGGTCGTCGCGATAACGCAGGTATTGCTGGCGCAGTTCCTCGACAGCCGTCATCAGCGTTTCCGCCATGAAAATCCCGCCGTATGGCCCGAAATGGCCGGTCTGATCCGGCAAATCATACATCTGCACTGCGTACTCCTTCGATGAACGCGGCGATCTTCGCCGCATCCTTGATTCCTTTTGACGCCTCTACCCCGCTCGATACATCCACCGCCCACGGCCTCACACGACGAATCGCATCCACGATGTTGGCAGGCTCCAATCCCCCTGACAAAATCACCGGCAGCGGCAATCCAGTCGGTATCAGTTCCCAGTCAAAGGACTGTCCGGTGCCGCCCGGCGTGCCTTCGACATAGGCATCCAGCAGCAGGCCTTGGGCTTCCTGATAACGAATTGCGCATTGTACCAAATCCACCCCCGCTTTGACGCGAATTGCCTTCAGATAAGGCACACCGAAGCCGGCGCAGAATTCCGGCGTCTCGTCGCCGTGGAATTGCAGCACATCGAGATGCACCTCGTTAAGCACCGCTTCCACTTGCTCCACCGCAGGGTTGACGAACAGGCCGACAGTGGTGACGAAAGGCGGCAGGGCACGGGCAATCACCGCTGCCTGCGCCGCTACAACGTGGCGTGGGCTGGACGGATAGAACACCAGTCCGATGGCATCAGCGCCAGCCTGGGCGCAGACCAGCGCATCCTCGCTCCGGGTGATGCCGCATATCTTGATTCGGGTCATGCTTTGCTCGATGCAAAAGGGGAAGTTTAATCTCAGCTTAGCCAAACGCAAAATTCGGCATTCTCGAAAGATTGGGAATATCCCATTTCGGATCGTAACCGATGCCAGCCAGGTACAAACCATCCGGCGCGAAGGTGGGTGCGGAGTGGGT
>JAUYSN010000252.1 GCA_030696235.1 Sulfuricella sp.
TGCCACAATACGTTCGGCTCAAGAACGTAGCGGTGCCGAAGAAGCTGGGCGAATTCAAGCTTTAAGTCCTGGGAGTTAAAGAATGAACTTGCTGCTGAAAAAACCGTTTTACCGGCTCAGTGGCAAGTTCTTTTCCGCAGGTGCAGCTCGTCTGGTGCATTTTGCGGGGTTCATCCGGACTAAAAGCTGAATCCTAGATATATTAAATTTGTTCTGGGTCAGTGTTTTGTAAAAAAAGTAGTTTGAGTTTTCGGGTGTTTGGTATGAGGGCATTTGGCCGGGCTTGATCGGTCGGCTTAACTTGGGGAGAATAATTATGTCAGGTGGACTGGGATTTGCGCTGTTATGTGCAATTGCGGCGCTTCTATACGGAGCGGTTTCGATTAAGTGGATTTTGGGCTTGCCGACCGGCAATGATCGCATGCGGGAAATTGCCGCTGCGGTGCAGGAAGGGGCTCAGGCCTACCTGAACCGGCAGTACACCACCATTGGTATCGTCGGTGCGATTCTGCTGGCGGCCATTTTTGTGGCGCTGGGCTGGCAAACCGCCGTCGGCTTCGTCCTCGGTGCAGTCCTGTCTGGCCTGACGGGTTATATTGGCATGAACGTATCGGTACGCGCCAACGTGCGTACCGCGGAAGCCGCCAAGGATGGCCTTAACGCCGCCCTGAACGTGGCCTTCAAGGGTGGCGCGATCACTGGCATGCTGGTGGTTGGCCTGGGTCTCCTCGGCGTAGCGGGCTATTACGCTTTCCTCACCATGGCGATGGGCACCACCACCGCTCAAGCAACTCATGCTCTGGTGGGTCTGGCCTTCGGCGGCTCGCTGATTTCCATCTTCGCCCGTCTTGGTGGCGGCATCTTCACCAAGGGCGCCGACGTCGGTGCCGACCTGGTGGGCAAAGTCGAAGCCGGCATCCCCGAGGACGACCCGCGCAACCCGGCGGTGATCGCCGACAACGTCGGCGACAACGTCGGCGACTGTGCCGGCATGGCCGCCGACCTGTTC
>JAUYSN010000253.1 GCA_030696235.1 Sulfuricella sp.
TATTCCTTCAGGCCGACGATGTACTCGCCCATCATGCCGAAAATCGGCGAATACAGCCGGGGATGGGCCAGCCGCTTGATCGGGTGGACATAATCCGCCGCCTCCAGCTCGCGCGTACCGGTTTGCGGGAAATCCGCCAGCTTGTAGAGCTTGGCCAGATCTTCCGGCTTCAGATCGTGATACAGGTGGCGCCCCTGCGCATCGCGGGCAAAGGCCGGGTGCGGCTGGTAACGGACACCCGGCTTGATGCGGATTTCATACACGCTGAAGGCGATTTTTCCCGGGTCGCTATCGTCCGGCAAATGCTTGCCCTGCGCATCGAGGAACAGTGGCCTGGGCAGTTCCGCGGCGGCGAGCGGAATCAGCGTATAGGGGCGCTTCAGGTAATGGTACTGCAGCGGCGGCTCGTAAATCTGGCCGGTGAAGGTGATCTCGTTGGAGCTGTAGGACTGCGCTGGGTCCAGATGCTTGGGCCGTTCGGCAAACGACGAATAGGAAATGTTTCCGCCCTCGTCGGCGGCCGGATAGGGGCTGTTCCAGGGCGGGGCGCCACAGGCCGCCAGAAATACCGGCAACATGGCAAATAACGGGAAGAATTTCATCGGGTTTCAGTGTAGCGCAAGCAGCGGCCGGGTGCCAGGCAACGATAGCCATACGGAAAATTGGGTTATAATGCGCCGTTCGCATCGATCTCCAGACACACCGCAATCAAAGGAAAAACAATGGGCTTTCTGGCAAACAAACGGATCCTGATTACCGGGATGATCAGCAACCGCTCCATCGCCTACGGCATCGCCATTGCGATGAAGCGCGAAGGCGCCGAACTCGCCTTCACCTACCAGGGAGAAAAAGTCAAAGACCGCGTAACCGGCCTGGCAAATGAATTCGGCTCCAGCCTGGTTTTCCCCTGCGACGTCGCCAGCGACGAAGAAATCAACCAGTTGTTCATCGACCTCGGCAAACACTGGGACGGGCTGGACGGCATCATCCATTCCATTGCCTTCGTGCCGAAGCAGGCTCTGGCCGGCGACTACATCGACTCCGTCACGCGCGAATATTTCCAGATCGCCCATGACATCAGCTCCTACAGCTTCACCGCGCTGGCCAAGGCCGGGCTGCCGATGATGCTGGGCCGCAACGCCGCGCTGCTGACCTTGTGCTACCTGGGCGCGGAACGCACCGTTCCCCACTACAACGTGATGGGCCTCGCCAAGGCCAGCCTCGAAGCCAACGTGCGCTACATGGCGGCGAGCCTGGGGCCGAAAGGCATCCGCGTCAACGGCCTCTCCGCCGGCCCGATCAAGACCCTGGCGGCAAGCGGCATCTCCGACTTCGGCAAGCTGCTTTCCTACAACGAGAAACACGCCCCGATGCGGCGCAATGTCACCATCGAGGAAGTCGGCAATGTCGCCGCCTTCATGTGCAGCGACCTCGCCAGCGGCATGACCGGCGAGATCACCTACGTCGACGGCGGCTTCAACATCACCGCGCTGGGCAACGCCGAAGAAGCTGTGGCTGGGAATTAAACCATATTGTCCGTTGGAATGCTCGTGCATGTAGGAGCGCCGCCCTCGGCGCGAATGCGGCCTCAAATCGCGGCGAGGGCGCCGCTCCCACAGCGGTGTTTTGGCTCTTAACGGACAATCCGAATTAAAGACAGCGCAACAGGATTCCCCTGACCTCCCCATCGGTCAACACGATGGGGTTGGTCTTCATGCTGCTGCCGCGGCAGTTTGCCACGATCAGGTCCAGATCGGCTTCGCGGATACCGTAGGCACCTAATGACGGAACATTCATCCTTGCCGTCCACTCCTTGAGAATCCGCACCAGAAACGCCCTTGCTGCGACGTTATCGACATGGTTTTTGCCCTGGAACAGGCGGCCAATTCTGGCGTACTTCTCCAGCGCCGCGCTGCCCGGGTCACGCTCTTCCAGCGCACGGATATTGATTTCCGTCGCCTCCGCCACGGTTGCGCCGCAAGCCACGCCATGCGGCACCGGAAAGAACGCCCCCAGCGGGGCCGCCAGGCCGTGCACCGATCCCAGTCCCACCTGCGCCAGGGTAATGCCCGACAGCAACGCGGCATAAGCCATTCCCGCCCTACCCTCGGCCGCCTTCTCGCCGCCCTCGTACCAATCCAGCAGACCTTCGCGCACATAGCCCAGGCCGCTCAACGCCAGCGCATCGACAAAGGGATTGGCCCGGGTTGAAACATAGGATTCCAGCAACTGGGTCAGCGCATCCATGCCGTTGGCGGCAATCAGGTCGGGCGGGCAGGAGGCGAGCAACGCCGGGTCCACCACTGCATATCTCGCCACCAGCAGATCGTGGCGAAAGGACTTCTTGAAACCGTCCGGCCCGTGCATGCTGAGGACTGCATTCTTGGTGGCCTCCGAGCCGGTTCCCGCAGTAGTCGGCACCGCAATGAAGGGCAGCGACGGCCCTTGATAAGGCAGCTCCGGCCCCACTCCTTCGAGATAGTCCATCACCGAATTGCCGTGGGGCAGCAACCCGGCAATCGCCTTGGCGGCATCCAGCACGCTGCCGCCGCCGATGCCCAGCACGACCTCGATGCCGGCATGGCGGTACACCCTGACGGCCTGGTCCACCAAACCAGGCGAGGGCTCCTGCTCCACCACCATATCTTCCCAGGACAGCCCCCGCCCCTTCAGAGCATCGATCAGTCCCTGCCAGTGCAGTGAGGCACGAAACGACCTGCCGCCGGTTACGATCAGGACGCGCTTGCCCAGCGACTGGAGCAACTCAGGCACATCGCTCAGGCGACCCTCGCCAAAAATAATTTTCGGCAGGCCTGAAATAGAAAATGGAGATATCATGTCGGCGACAATTCAAACAGAAAGCCCGATTCTACTGGATTTAGCCCATGCCGTAACAATCAGGAATTCGAGATATTTATATCTTGT
>JAUYSN010000263.1 GCA_030696235.1 Sulfuricella sp.
CGCCAATCGGGCCTTCGAGCATGATCTGGAGCGCCGAAGCGATGCGCCCCGGCTTGCCATACGGGTGATGGGTGATGGGTGATGGGTGATGGGTTCCAGTATCACCGTAATATTCCCAGGGCTGAACGAACCCCGGAATATTCAGGTTGGACACCGAAAAACCGGTGAGTCCCGCCTTCGGCCTGGAGCCGCGGCCGGTTGCGCCTTCGTCGCGGATTTCGCCGCCCGCGCCGGTGGCCGCGCCGGGAAAGGGCGAAATCGCGGTGGGGTGGTTGTGGGTCTCCACCTTCATCAGGATCTGGGCGTCGTCCTCGTTGTAGCCGTATTTCGCGCCCGCGCCCGGATAGAAGCGTTTGACCTTGTAGCCCTCGATGATCGAGGAGTTGTCGGAATAGGCCACCACCGTGCCGCGCTGGCTCTTTTCGTGGGTGTTGCGGATCATGGCGAAGAGGGATTTGTCCTGCTTCTCGCCGTCGATCACCCAGTCGGCATTGAAAATCTTGTGGCGGCAATGCTCGGAGTTGGCCTGGGCGAACATCATCAGCTCGACGTCGGTCGGGTTGCGGCCGATGCGAGTGAAGTTCTCCACCAGGTATTCGATTTCGTCCGGCGACAGCGCCAGCCCCATTTCCCGATTGGCCTGTTCCAGCGCGCCCTTGCCCTGCCCCAGGATATCCACGGTGTTGAACGGCGCCGGCTCGAAATGGCGGAACAGCTTTTCTGCGGCATCGAAATCGGCCAGCACCATTTCCGTCATGCGGTCGTGTATCAGCGGCAGCAGCGCCTGCTTTTCCTGCTGCGTCAGTGCCGAACCATCAGCCTTCTGCGCGTAAAATGCCACGCCCCGCTCAAGGCGCTCCACCGCCTCCAGGGCGCAGTGGCTGGCGATATCGGTGGCCTTGGACGACCACGGCGAAATCGTGCCCAGACGCGGCACCACCAGGAACAGCTCGCCCTGCGATTCTTCCACCGTGGATGCCGGGCCGTAGGTGAGGATTTTCTCCAGCACCGACAATTCCTGCACTTCCAGCGTGCGGCGGGTGACGGCGAAATGCCAGTATTCGGCATGGACGTGGGAGACGGCAGGCGCGGCGCCGCGCAGGCCCTGCATGAGCTTCTCAAGTCGGAAGGGAGAAAGGGCGTTGCCGCCGCGCAGTTTAAGCATGAAACTTCCTAGTCAGTTAAATTCCGGTAAACAACAAATCAAGTGCGGCAATAATTTCCTCGCGCCGGTGCTGCAGCGACGCGATTTTCTCGCCCAGCACCCGGCGAGGCACGCCGGCAATCTCGGGGGTGGACATGACGACGGAAACACCCTCAATCTCAAATTGAGGGTTAAGGGTTTTGGCCGCCTTACCCATTTCCGTTGCCAACACCAATGGCACCACTACCCGCGTGGCAAGCACATCCAGCAAATCGGACTGCACCTCTAACAGATAGGGAATATCCCGGCTGGATGCCAGATTGGTATTGCGGCAAACGTCGAATTGCGCCATCAAAACCGCCGCAAGCTGTCGCTAAATACTCCGCGGGTCTCGATTCTGCTGTTGTACTCAACTAGCGCCGCCTGGTTTTCCTGAAGCCATTCCTGACGGCGCGATTCGCGCACCAATTCGGCAAGCCGCTGTTCCAGCGTTTGCGAAAGGTTGATATTGTACGACTTGGCTTGGCGCAACAAGTCGCTGTTAATGCTCAAATTTGCAGGTTTCTTGGGTGCATCTGGATTGTAAGGTTCGGCTAACATTTTCCCCTCCATCATACGATCACTCTGATGCGCATATTTTATGCGCATCAATGACGCACTGCAAGGAAATTCCGCTTATCCCTGCGCCAGCACCAGCCGGTTGCGGCCGCCGCACTTGGCCTCGTACAGCGCCTTGTCCGCAGCTTCGCCAAGCGTGCCCGCATCGAGGAAATGCGGAAAATCCGCCACACCGCCGCTGAAGGTGATGCTGAATTCCTTGCCGCTGGCCAAATGCCGGATGCAGCTAAGATCTTCGCGGATTTGATCCAGCACCTTTACCGCCGCCGGCCCGTCGGTATCGTTCAAAATCACCGCGAATTCCTCGCCGCCGTAGCGCCCGACGATATCGGTCTCGCGCAGGCGCTGCTGCAGCAGTCTCGACAAGCTCTTGAGCACGCGGTCGCCGACCGAATGGCCGTAGGTATCGTTCACTAACTTGAAATGGTCGATGTCGAGCATGGCGAAGGACAGCTTGCCATTGAGGCGCCTGGTGCGCGCCAGCTGAATTTCCAGCTGCTCCTTGATGGCGGTGTGATTGAGCAACCCGGTCAGGCTGTCGCGCACCATGAATGAGCGCAGCACCCTGGAGCGCTCGACGCGGCTGGCCACTACCGAAACCAGGTGAGCCGGCTCGATCGGCTTGATCAGGAAATCGTCGCCGCCCAGCCTTAAGGCAAAGAGCTGCTGGCCGATATTGCTTTCCGCCGAAAGAAACACGATCGAAATGCCGACGAACTCTTCCTGCTGGCGAATCACCGTGGCCAGTTCGAACCCGTCGCATGCCGCCATATGCAAATCCAGCAACACTATGTCCGGCCTGAATTCGACCAGCTTGTCCAGGGTTTGCATCGGATCGCTGATCACTTCGGCCACCATGCCGGCCCCCTTCAGAAGCGTGGCGTAGGATTTGGCAAGAGAGGCGGAATTTTCCACGATCAGCACCCGGTAGGGCTCGGCCGGCACGTTCGAAGTCAGTGCGTCCAGCTTGTCGATCAGCCCACCCACGTCTACCGGCTTGGT
Source organism: Sulfuricella sp. (assembly GCA_030696235.1). GTDB lineage: Bacteria > Pseudomonadota > Gammaproteobacteria > Burkholderiales > Sulfuricellaceae > Sulfuricella. Next base: position 2,765 of record JAUYSN010000263.1, read on the forward strand.
AAAATAGGCGTCGCATCCGGCGTGCACCGCCTGGAGCCTTGCCTTCATGTCGCCGTGCGCGGAAATGAACAGCAGCGGAACCGGCTTCGCGGCCATGCCCCGGATTCCGTCCAGGGCCGCCACACTGCACGCGTCATCCCCAAAGGAAACGCTATCCATGATGATCGCGGCCGGTCGGGTCGCCTTGATTGCTGCGCCGAAGCTGCACAAGTCGCGGAACAGCCGAACGGTATAGCCGAAGTAGCCGATTTGCGACGACAAATCGCGCGCCAGCGCCGCATCGCTCTCGACCAGGAACACCAGCCTGCCGCCGTCCGCCTTCGCCGCTGGAGAGTCGGGTTGGCCGGCCATCTGCGGCGCGTCGGAATGGGGATCGGAAGTCTTCGGCATGACAATTGATGTTATTCCCAATATCCAGGGTCGGCAACCGCGCCGACGCAGCGAATTGTCAGCGGCTTGTGCAGTTGATTCATTTATAGGATATTTAAAACTTATCCCAAAAGATTCGAGCCTGCCATGAAAACTTCTCCAATTTACTTCAGCCACGAAATCCGCCAACTGGAGCAAATCGCGCTGAATAACGGCGTCACAGACCTGATGGAGCGGGCCGGTCTGGCCGCGGCGGATCTGGCGCGCGAACTGCTGGCCGGCAAGACCTCGGTGCTGGTGATCGCCGGGCCGGGCAACAACGGCGGCGACGCGTTGGTGGCGGCACGCCACCTCAAAGCATGGTGGTTCAAGGTAAGCGTCGTATTTGCCGGGGAAGCCGCCAAACTGCCGCAGGATGCGGCCAATGCCATGCAGGCCTGGCGTGAGGCTGGCGGCGAACTGCTCGACGCCATTCCGGCCGATGGCAAATGGGATATGGTGATCGACGGCCTGTTCGGCATCGGCCTGGCGCGGGAATTGAGCGGACGCTATCTGGAACTGGTGCGGGAAATCAACCGCATGAACCTGCCGGTGCTGGCGCTGGACGTTCCCAGCGGGCTTGACGCTGATGCCGGCCAGACCTTCCGCGCCGCTGTCCGCGCCAGCCACACCCTCACTTTCCTCGCGCTGAAACCGGGCCTGCTCACCGCCTACGGGCCGGACTACTGCGGCGAAATCCACGTCGACACCCTCGGCATCGACCCCGCCGCACTGATCCAGCCCACCGGCTGGCTGCTGGAGAAAAGCGAAGTGGCCGCCGCGCTCAAACCCCGCCCGCGCAACAGCCACAAAGGCCTGCTCGGCAGCGTCGGCATCCTCGGCGGCGCTTCCTCGATGTGCGGCGCAGCGCTGCTGGCCGGGCGCGCCGCGCTCAAGCTGGGTGCGGGGCGAGTCTATACCGCGCTGCTGGCAGACGTCGCCCCGGCGGTGGACATGGGGCAGCCCGAGCTGATGCTGTGCTCGCCGGAAAAACTCTTCCAGCTCGATCACCTGAGCTGCCTCGCAATCGGACCCGGCCTGGGGCAATCCCCGCAAGCGGTTCAATGGCTCAGGCAGGCACTGGAAACCGAAC
>JAUYSN010000266.1 GCA_030696235.1 Sulfuricella sp.
CGGTGCAGGGCTGTTGATCTGGGATAGCTTTAAGAAACCTGAAAAAACCGTGCGGGGTCAAATGTAGGTTGGTGGTGAGCGCAGCGAACCCCAACATCCCTTGCAGCGTTTCGCATCAGAGATTTGTTGGGGTTCGCAAGCTCACCACCAACCTACATGCAAATTTTTAGAATTGAATTCAGGAGGCAACCATGAGCAAACAAACTGCCGCTGCCGGCGATAAAGTGAGCGTGCATTACACCATCTCTGTTCCAGAGGGTGAGGTGATTTTCGATACCTACGAGGAAGACGAACCTGTCGTCCTGGAGATCGGTGCGGGTGAAATTGCGGAAAACCTGGAGAAGTGCCTGATCGGGCTGGAGCCGGGCGAGCAGCGCGTATTTCATCTCGAACCCGAGCAGGCGTTCGGTCTGAGCGATCCGGAGCTGGTGCAGCGGATCGAACTGGACATGTTCCCGGATGACGTCGCGGTAGAAGTCGACAGCCTGATCGAATTCAACCTGCCTAGCGGCGAAGCCGTCATGGGGGTGATTCTCGACAAAACCGAGACCGATGCGCTGGTGGATTTCAACCATCCCCTGTGCGACTATCCGCTGAAATTCGAAGTCGAGATCCTGGAAATCCTGGAATAAATTTAAGACATTTCACCGCAGAGGACGCGAAGGACGCAGAGGAAAAACATAAAAGATAGTCGAATCATTACGCATGCCCATCTGGGTGAATAAATTGAATTGCCTGATGATTTGAATTCCTTCGCGTCCTCTGCGTCCTTTGCGGTTCAATCGCTTTTTGTAGGATAAACATGGAAGTATTGCTCGCCAACCCGCGCGGCTTCTGCGCCGGCGTGGACCGCGCCATCGAGATCGTGGAGCGCGCACTGGAACTGTTCGGTGCGCCGATATACGTGCGCCACGAAGTCGTGCACAACAAGTTCGTGGTGGAGAGTTTGCGCGCCAAAGGCGCGGTGTTCATCGAGGATCTCGCCGAAGTGCCGTCCGGCAGCACGCTGATCTTCAGCGCCCACGGCGTTTCGCAAGCCGTGCGGCAGGAGGCCGAGGCGCGCGGTCTGAAGGTGTTCGACGCTACCTGCCCACTGGTAACCAAGGTGCACCTGGAAGTGGCCCGGCAGCGCAAGCAGGGCAAGGAAATCATCATGATCGGCCACAAGGGGCACCCCGAGGTGGAAGGCACCATGGGCCAGGCGGCGGGCGGCATGTACCTGGTCGAAAAACCGGAGGACGTGGCTGGCCTGCATGTGAGCGACGAAAACAACCTCGCCTATGTCACTCAGACCACCCTGTCGATGGACGATGCCAGCCGCATCGTCGCCGCGCTGAAACAGCGCTTTCCCAACATCAGCGGCCCGAAAAAGGACGACATCTGCTACGCTACACAGAACCGCCAGGACGCAGTCAAAACCCTGGCGCAGCAGTGCGACGTGGTGATCGTGGTGGGCTCACCCAACAGTTCCAATTCCAACCGCCTGCGCGAGGTTGCGCAAAAGATGGGGGTGAAGGCTTACATGGTGGATAACGCCGTCGAGATCGACCCTGGTTGGCTTCAGAGCAAACGGAAAGTGGGCGTTACTGCGGGGGCTTCCGCCCCGGAGGTGCTGGTGCGGGAAGTGATTGAACGGCTTCAGTCGTTAGGAGCTGAGCAAGTCGAATCGTTGCCCGGCATTCAAGAAAAGATCACTTTCCCGCTGCCCAAGGCGTTGGCCTGATTGTGATAATAGGGAAGGGGCTGTACAAGCCCATTCCTGTCGAGTTGTATCCCCCGTGGTGGCTCTGCGCTACCCCTTAATTATTCAAGCAGCTCTCTCCATGAAACGCGTTTGCCCGTCGTTGAGCTCGATGGCAAGGGAACTTCCGTGGTGATAGTGGTGGCATCCGATTTCCGAACCAGAGCCTTTACTGCGCCACTGGGTAATTTAATCAGGACTGGCCGGCTGGCAAGGGCGTTGCCCAGGTAAGTGGATGACCAGATCACGGTTGAGTCCGTTAATTTGCCGCCTGTCTTGTAGTCGAGAATGTTAAGCCAACTGCTGCCACCGGGCGTGCAAACATCGCTGCTGGGAATATTGCTGGCAAACACCAGTGCCCCCAGTGCGATGGCCGGATCGGTGTTGATGCGCTCTCCACTGGCTGGCATGTCGACGTACCAGCCTTTTTTGGTGGCGAAATCAACAGTGGCATTCGTTGCGGTGCGCGTTGTTCCGCCCGCGTCCAGTGACAGTGTTTGCTGTTGTAGATTATTGCGGGTCGGGTCACTGATCACAGGGGTGCTTCCAGCTGGGTTGCTGAGATCGTCTACCAAGGCATACATAGTTTGCGTGCCGGTGGTTGCTACGTCAGTGTCACCCAGGTACTGGCCCGTACCGACATAGACAAAGCGCTTGTCTGTGCCGCTGATCGTAATCTTGGACAGTTCGGGTACCGTGGTCACGGGTTGCGTATTACTGCTGGCATCTTTAAGTACAGCGAGTTTTTTCACGATCCAGGAGGTGGTATTGGTAGCAGTAAGATCAAATCTCCATACGTTGCCCTTGAGATCTCCGCCGTAAACATAAGTGACGGTGTTGTCGATGTCGCTGTTTTCAACATAGGCTGCAATTTGTGCAAGGCCGCTTGGGTCGCCTGAACTTCCCTCTCCCGTATCGATGGCCTTGATTAAATCCCCTGTTTTGACATTCAGTACAAACAGGTAGCCGTGGCCGTCGCCGCCGGTGTCAGCTCCATTGTTGTAGCCTGATGTTACCAGCACAACCCAGCCCTTGCTGGCGGTTTTGACGATAATGGGCTTGCCAAAACTATAGCCGATATTGGTTTTTACTGTAGCGCTGGTGGCACTGTTGGGGAACTCCCAAAGTACTTTTTGCGCTGCCGCGGCTTCATCGGCTGCAATGGGCGTGGTGACATCCAATGCATAATAGCCACGACCACCTTTATTCAATCCGCCCACCAGGATGGTTTTCCAGCTTGGATCGGGATTCCCGGTCACGCCATCGGTGTTGCTGAAGTCAACATCGCCGCTGGCTGGCGTTCCATCGACGTAGTATTTGTGTACAAAGCCTGATTTCTTGGAAAGATTGTTGAGGCTGGACATCAGCAGATTGGGGATATAAGCCCATTCTTCCGCGCCGCTGGAGGCATTGAATGCATGAAGCATGCCATCATTCGCGCCCTGATAGACGATGCGCGTGCGGCTTGACTGCGCTGACTTGAACGAGGTCGCACACTTACCCGTCACTGCGGTGGAATAGCAAGTGTCCGCATAGTTTGCGGCTGGTTCGCGCACAACGAGCGGCTCCGCATTGATAATGTCACCCAGGAGGTGGGCGCGGGTGCGGTAGCTCGTACCCTCCAGACTTCTGTCGCCGCGCAGGAAAGCCACTACGTTTGCGCCATCTGAAGGGCCGGGCGGCGTCGTGGTCGAGTTAAGCAGCGTTTGTTGGGCTGCGCTTAATTTTGTGGTCGTGGTAGCCGTCGTGGGTTGAAACTGGACACCCTGGCCGGTGCCGGTTGTCCCGGTATAAGTAACGATTTTCCGGTTGGCCGAGGTTCTCAGGTCAAGCTGCGGCTGGGCGGACGTGGTCCATGTCGGGCTGGATTCGTCAGGAACACCGGTTGTCAGATTGATCGGATAGGCGAACAAGTCGCCTGACCAGTTGCCGGAATTGTACTTGGAGGCATAAGACTGATTGTCGCTACCGGTCACGTTTGCGTTGGCAACGGCGACCGCCGCAGCACCGGAATCTCTTCCGATAATGTTGTTAATGGAACTGCTTAGAGCACTGGCAAAGTTTGCGGGGTCAGCAGCATTAAGAAAACCACCGTGGCTGTTTATGGCAGCATGGGCGAGATCGTCGACCTTTGCTGCGTTGGAACCGATCGGGTCGGGCCAAGTGATGGTTTGCGGGGTGCTGGTGAAGGCAGATTGGATCGCTGCATCCGACACATTCCCAACCACGCCAAGACCGACGGTCAAATTCACCAGGTGCTGCCAGAATGCCGGATCCAGGCTATTGGTGGGGACTTTGTTGACCAGGTCGGTGCGCAAATCCCGATACCAGTAATACATGGCCACGTCCGCCAGCGTGTTGCTATAGGAATCGCTGTAAGGATTCGCAGGGCTATACTGGTATGTAGCCGGATTGGGATTAGTATGATGGTTTGTAATGGTGGCTCCGGTGCTGTTATCGACGTTAGCTCTTGCAGCGCTGGTTCTGGCATCATAGCTGGTGCCTTCGGTCCAGTAGCCATCGGTCATGAGGATGTTATAGTTTTGCCGGCAATAGGCTTGTGTTCCTCCGCCCACCCCGGGGTTGGTGCCCCACGGTCCCTGGTCGTCGGTACGCTGGAAATATTGCCCCACATCATCTAATGCTTGCCGCAACGGCGTGCCTAAAGAGGGCATGGTGTGCCCATAAAGAGCCGCATAAAAATTGGTGCGGCCCGTGGCGTCGAATTTTCTGACCCCAGTGATGACGGTGCCTGGGCTTGTGACAGCGTCAATCGTTGCGGACCCTTTGTTGATGGCGGCAAACCCAATTCTTGGCTCGCTGCCGACTTCAGCGAAAGCCTGACCGACACCGGCACGCGACAGGAGAATGCGCGATCGGTAGTAGGAATACCAGTTGGCGAAGTTCTGGATTTCTTCGGTATAAGTACAAGTGGATCCGGCGCAGTCTGTGCGGTCTGACCCTTTTGGATCCAGCGTGGTTGTGGATTTAATCTCGACCTTTGAGAAGTTGCCGGTGGTATTGTTTACGTCGG
>JAUYSN010000267.1 GCA_030696235.1 Sulfuricella sp.
TGGTGCAGGACATGCGCGACACCATGGCAGCCCTCAGCGGCGCCGGGTTGGCCGCCCTCCAAGTCGGGATCAGCCTGCAAGTGGTGATTTTCGGCGTGGCCGCCAACCCGCGCTACCCGGATGCCGAGTCGGTGCCGGACACGGTGCTGATCAATCCGGTGCTAACGCCGCTCGGCGACGAAATGGATGAGGGCTGGGAAGGTTGCCTGAGCATCCCCGGCCTGCGCGGCCTGGTGCCACGCTACAAACGGTTGCGCTACCAGGGCTTCGATCAGTTCGGCAATCAGATAGACCGTACCGTGAGCGGTTTCCATGCGCGGGTGGTGCAGCACGAATGTGACCATTTGCAGGGCATACTGTACCCGATGCGTATCAGGGATATGAGTCAGTTTGGGTTTGTCGAGGAACTCTTTCCCGTCAATCCACCTATTGCCGAGTAGCCAGAAGTCCAGTGGGGTGAACAACTCTTTGCCCACGTGGATATAAGAACCAAGCAAATCGCGTGGAAAAAAACCATTTCCCCACCCACCCATGCTACAGGCTATGGCACTCCATGATTCAGGGCTGGGATAAGTTCTGACTCAAGTCTGGAGTTGGTGCAGCAAATCGGTTTCGAGCCGCAGCACTTCTTTCGGGTTTTCCAGTTCCGCGCCAGAAATCAGGAAGGTATCCTCGGCACGTTCTCCCAGTGTTGAGATTTTTGCCGTATGCAGGTGAATGCGGTGCTTCAGGAGTACCTGGGCGATGCGCGACAGCAAGCCGGGGCGGTCTCCCGCAACGACTGACAGCACGTGGTAGACCCCTTTTTCATCAGGCTTGATCGCAATTTCCGGCGTAATCGGGAAATGCTTGAGGTGGCGGCTCAGCCGCCCTTGCAGGGGCGGTTCCAGTGCCCTGTCCGGAGCCAGGCGCTGTGACAATTCATATTCGATAAAGCTCAGCAAATCGCGGTAATGGGCGGAGCGGTTGGCCTCGTCCAGTACCACGTAGCTGTCAAGGGCGTAGCCATGGCGGCTGGTGTGGATTTTGGCTTCGACGATATTGAAGTCGTTGCGTTCGAAAAAACTGCAAATTCGGGCGAACAGATCGTCCTTGTCCGGCGTGTAGATCATCACCTGGATGCCTTCCCCGGCGGGGCTTAAGCGCGCCCTGACAACGGGCTGTGCCGAGTTGACCTTGCCATGGAGGTTGCGGACGTGCCAGGCGATTTCCTGCGCCTCGTGGCGAAGGAAATAGCCCGGTTCGAGTTGCGCCCATAGCGCCTGGTGCGCGTCGTTACCGAAGGCGTAAAGGCGGAGAATGGACCGTGCCTCGATTTGCCGTGCCTGAAGGTGCGTCTCCAGCGGGGTGCTTCCACTCGCAAGATAACGTTGCGTTGCCCTGAACAGGTCCTCCAGCAGCTTGCCTTTCCAGCCATTCCAGACCTTCGGACTGGTGCCTCGAATATCGGCGACCGTGAGTAAATAAAGTGCGGCGAGGTGGCGCTGGTCGCGGACCCGATTGGCGAAGGATTCGATCACTTCGGGGTCGCTGGTATCCTGTTTTTGAGCTGTGGCTGACATGACCAGATGGTTTTCCACCAGCCAGGCGACCATGTCGGTGTTCTCCTCGCCCAGACCATGCAGTCGGCAAAAACGGCGCGCATCCGCCGTGCCCAGCGTCGAGTGGTCGCCACCCCTCCCTTTGGCGATGTCGTGGAACAGGCCCGCCAGATAGAGCACCTCCGGGCGTTCGAAACTGTTGATGAGTTCACTGGCCAGCGGAAACTCATGGGCGAATTCCGGCACGGTGAAACGCCTCAGATTGCGCACCACCATCATGATGTGCTCGTCCACCGTGTAGACGTGGAACAGGTCGTGTTGCATCTGGCCGACAATCCGGCCGAAGGCGGGAATGTAGCGCCCCAGGATGCCGAGCTGGTTCATCAGGCGCAGTTCGCGGGTGAGGCCGCGCGGCTGCCTGATGATTTTCATGAATAGCGCCTGATTGCGGGGCTGGCGCCGGAAGGCGGCATTGATTTTCGGCGTCGAGCGCCACAGTGCACGCAGTGTGGCCGCACTCATGCCGCTCAGTTCGGGGTGTTGCTGTAGCAGCAGAAAGCTTTCCAGGATGACGCCCGGTTCACGCTGGAATGCGTCTGCATCGGTGATTTCGAGCAGCCCGTTGCGGGCCTGGAAGTATTCGTTGATCGGGTCAACCTGCCATGAGGCAGCCGGGGAGGCGCGCTCGCGCAGATTTTTCAGCAGGATTTCGTTGAGCAGGCTGACCGCCTTGGCGGTGCGGTAATAGCGCTGCATCAATTGTTCGCTGGCCCTGCGCTGGACTTTGTCCGAATATCCGCATTGCTCGGCAAGCAGCGTCTGGTGGTCGAACAGGAGGCGGTCCTCGCGCCGCCGGGCGAGGTAGTGCAGGCGGATGCGCAGGTTTTCCAGAAAGCGTTCGTGGCTACGGATTTGACGGGCTTCCTGGGCGGTAATGATGGCTTCGAGCGCCAGCTTGTTCCAGCTATCCCCTAAACCAAGCGCACGGCTGACCCACAGGATGTTTTGCAAATCCCGCAGGCCGCCTGGGCTTTCCTTCAGGTTGGGTTCCAGGTTGTAGGCGGTATCGTGGAAGCGGGCGTGGCGTCGCTGCTGTTCCAGCAGTTTCGCCTCGAAAAAAACCTTTGCATTCAGGTTTCCCTGTGCCGCAACAGTAAATTTTTGAAACAGCGCGCGGTTCCCGGCCAGGAAGCGCGCTTCGAGCAGATTGGTCTGGACCGTGATGTCCTTTGCTTCCTCCAGGCATTCGGGCAGGGTGCGCACGCTGTGGCCGACTTCCAGTCCGATGTCCCAAAGCAAGCCGACGAGCTGCTCCAGTTTCTGCCCGAGCGCCTCGTTCGGACTCGCCGGGAGAAGAATCAGCAGATCGATGTCGGAGCCGGGGAAAAGCTGTTTTCGGCCGTAACCGCCAACGGCGATAAGCGTGCTGGAGGGGGGTAAGGATAACTGTCGCCAGATGGCCTGGAGCAGCTTGTCCACCAGCCTGCTGTGGCCGCGCAGGAGAGCGGCGGCATTACCGTTCTCCAGATAGGCCTGGCGCAGCTCATTCCTGCCGTTCCGGAGAGTTTCTCGCCACCGCGCCGTGTCCAGTGGAGGGTGAGCCATCAAGGTCAGCTGATGAAATCGGGCTTCTTGGGCGAACCGGCGGACAGTGTCAGGACTTCATAACCGGTTTCGGTGACCAGCACGGTATGTTCCCACTGTGCCGACAGGCTGTGATCCTTGGTCACGATGGACCAGCCGTCGCCAAGCTGGCGAATGTCGCGCCGGCCAGCATTGATCATCGGCTCGATGGTGAAGATCATGCCAGGAGCCAGTACTGCGCCGGTTCCAGGCTTGCCGTAGTGCACGACCTGGGGTTCTTCGTGGAAATTTGTGCCGATGCCATGACCGCAGAATTCGCGTACTACGCTGTATCCATTGCTCTCGGCGCGCTGCTGAATGACATGACCGATGTCGCCCAGGTGGGCGCCCGGTTTGATCGCGGCGATGCCGAGCCACATGCATTCGTAGGTGATTTCACACAGACGCTTTGCCTGGATGGAAGGCTCGCCGACATAGTACATGCGGCTGCTATCCCCGTGATAGCCATCCTTGATGGTGGTGACATCGATATTGATGATGTCGCCGGGTTTGAGTTTCCTGTCGCTGGGAACGCCGTGGCAAACCTGATGGTTGACGGACGTGCAAATGGATTTTGGGTAAGGGTGGTGACCGGAAGGGGCGTAATCCAGCGGGGCGGGTATGGCATGCTGCACGTTTACGGTGTAATCGTGGCAGAGCTTGTCCAGCTCGTCGGTGGTGATGCCCGCCTTGACGAAGGGGCCGATATAGTCGAGCAGTTCGGCCGCCAGTCTGCCGACGATGCGCATTTTTTCAATTTCTTCCGGGGTTTTGATTATGATGGACATGACGCCGCTGATCGAATTAAATTGCGGTCAGTATATCAAATAACCGAATATCCTTTAGCTTGGTAGATTGGAGGGAAGAATGCGGAGAATAATAAATGCGTTATTGTTCGCGGTGGTGCTGATGTCGTCGCTATCGGTGCACGCTGCGGATTCTCCAGTTGGGCGGCTCAAAACAGCGGCCCATAAAGTGGTATTCCAGGTGAGCGACGGCGAGCCGCAAAAGTGGTATCTCACCCTCAGCAATGTAAAAAACGTGCAGCAAGATATGGGCATAAAGAATGTGCAAATCGAGGTGGTGGTCTACGGCCCAGGCCTGGACATGGTGTTGCTGGAAACCGAGATGGCCGAGAAAATCGATGAGGCCGTCAGTCGCGGCGTGAAAATCGTGGCCTGCGAAAACACCATGATCGGCCGCAAGCTCACTCGTGCGGACATGTACCCGTCCGTCGGCTATGTCAAAGCGGGGGTGGTGGAGCTGATGAAACGCCAGCGCGAGGGATGGGCTTACATTCGGCCTTGAGGGAATCCTTGCGGGCGTGCTAGAATTGCAAGTTAAGTTTTATGGCCAATGGCTTGAAAACTTAAAACTTCGCACATCCGCTTAACGTACAGGGTGCCCGGCTAGCCGGGTGGTATCGGGCGGATGGAGGCATAACCCTTACTAGGAGCAGCAAAATGTCAGTGACCATGCGTCAGATGTTGGAAGCGGGCGTCCATTTCGGACACCAAACCCGTTACTGGAACCCCAAGATGGCGCCGTATATTTTCGGCGACCGCAACAAGATTCACATTATCAACCTGGAAAAAACCCTGCCGATGTACCAGGATGCGATGAAATTCATACGCAAACTGGCTTCGAACAAGGGCAGCATCCTGTTTGTCGGCACCAAGCGTCAGGCTCGTGAAATCCTCAAGGAAGAAGCAGAGCGCGCGGGTTGTCATTTCGTGAATTTCCGCTGGCTCGGCGGCATGCTGACCAACTTCAAGACGGTCAAGCAGTCCATCAAGCGTCTGCAGGAAGTGCAGACCATGCTGTCGGAAGAGAACATCGGCAAGCTGGCCAAGAAAGAAGCATTGCTCCTGCGTCGCGAACTGGACAAGCTGGAACGCAGCCTGGGCGGGATCAAGGATATGGGCGGCCTGCCTGATATGATTTTCGTGATCGACGTGGGCCACGAGAAGGGCGCGATCACTGAAGCCAACAAGCTGGGCATTCCGGTGGTTGGCGTGGTGGATACCAATAACTCCCCGATTGGCGTGAATTACGTTATTCCCGGTAATGACGACTCTACCCAGGCTATTCGGCTGTACGTCAGGGGCGCCGCCGATGCGGTTCTGGAAGGGCGCAGCCAGGCGCTGCAGGAGATCACCGGCGAGGAGTTTGTCGAGGTGGAAGAGCAGGCGGCTGAGTAATCAGCCCGCAAAAAAGGGGCCTTCGAGCCCCTTTTTTATGTCTGGATTTGAATTTTAATGGCGCGCGTGCGGTAAAAAGAGCGCGAGCTGCGCCGGTTTATCCTAAAAAACTTTTAACCACGAATTTACACGAATGAAACACGAATATTCACTAATGATCAGTATATTAGCTTAGCTAGTTTACTGTTTGGCGACACGATGTTTGTCTCTACTATTCGTGTTTATTCGTGAAAATTCGTGTCATTCGTGGCCAAAAGAAAAGGTTTTATGAATAAAAACGAGAAAATCTACATCGCCGGTCACCAGGGACTGGTCGGCTCGGCCATTGTCCGGCGGCTGCAAGCTGAAGGGTACACCAACCTGATCACCCGCACCCGCGCGCAACTGGACCTGACCAACCAGGCGGCGGTTCAGGCCTT
>JAUYSN010000268.1 GCA_030696235.1 Sulfuricella sp.
AGAAAAACGTGCTGGTGGATTCTTTCGTCAAGTGGCGCGTGGTTGACGTCAAGCAGTACTACGTCAGCGTCGGCGGTGACGAGACGCGTGCCCACCTGCGCCTGTCGCAGACCATCAATGATGGTCTGCGTGCCGAGTTCGGCAAGCGTACCGTGCATGATGTGGTTTCCGGGCAGCGCGACCAGATCATGGAAATCTTGCGTCAGAAGGCCGATGCCGATGCCCGTACGATAGGCGTGCAGGTGCTGGATGTGCGGGTGAAACGGGTGGATCTGCCGCAGGAAGTGAGTGAGTCGGTGTACCAGCGCATGGAGGCCGAACGCAAGCGGGTAGCCAACGAGCTGCGATCCACCGGTGCCGGCGAGGCGGAAAAGATCAAGGCTGATGCCGACCGTCAGCGCGAGATTATTCTCGCCGAGGCCTACCGCGATGCACAGCGCACTAAGGGCGAAGGGGATGCCAAGGCGGCTGCGATCTATGCCGAAGCGTTCGGCCGTAATCCCGAGTTCTACGCTTTCTACCGAAGCATGGAAGCCTACCGGCAGACTTTCAAGAACAAGAGCGACGTGATGGTGCTGGACCCTAGTTCGGAGTTCTTTAAGTACTTGAAATCTTCAGGCAAATAAAGCGCCCGATTCGGCATAATCCGTGAAAACCAGCCTGCTTGCCGCCTTGGCGCTGATGCTCGTGCTGGAAGGGGTTTTGCCGTTTCTGGCGCCAGCCCTGTGGCGTGAAACTTTTCGCAAAATGACTGAAATGTCCGACGGGCAGTTGCGCTTCGTCGGGCTGACTTCGATGTTGGGCGGCTTGCTGCTGCTATATCTGATGAATTGATCATGCATAACTGGTTACTTCCCGAATATATCGAGGACATGCTGCCGGCCCAGGCGCTGCGTTTTGAACGGGTGCGGCGGCAGTTGCTCGACTGGTTCCATGGCTGCGGCTACCAGCTGGTGGTTCCGCCGCTGCTGGAATATCTGCCTTCTCTGCTTTCCGGCACGGGCAGCGATATGGATCTCAAGACCTTCAAGGTGGTGGACCAGCTTTCCGGCCATCTGATGGGGCTGCGCGCCGATATCACGCCGCAGGCAGCGCGGATCGATGCTCACCTGTTGAATCGCCAGGGTGTGGTCAGGCTGTGTTATGCCGGCAGTGTGCTGCACGCGCTGCCCGATGGCCTGATGCAGACCCGCGAACCGTTGCAGATCGGCGCCGAGTTGTTCGGCCACGGCGGGATCGAAAGCGACGTGGAAATCCAGTTGCTGATGATCAAGGCACTGCAGCTTGCCGGGGTCGGATCGGTACAACTCGACCTCGGTCATGTGGCGATTTTTCACAGCCTGGTCGAGCGCGCAGCGGTTCCCCCGGAACTGGAGATGGAGTTGTTTCAGGCCATGCAGGGCAAGGACGTTCCCGGACTCGCCGAGCTGACTGCTTCCCTGGATGAGGTTTCCAGGGAGGCGCTGCGATTGCTGCCCCGGCTGTATGGCGGCGTTGAGACACTGGAAGCTGCGCAACGGCATCTGACCGACTATCCGGAAATCGGCAAGGCGCTGGACGATCTTCGTACCATCGGTAGCCAGGTACAGGGTAGTGTCCCTAATCTATGTTTCGAC
>JAUYSN010000269.1 GCA_030696235.1 Sulfuricella sp.
CGCAGGGCATCGACCAGGTCGCCGATCGGCCTCTCATGCATGCGCGGCACGCCGCTCAATCGATATTCGCCGTGAGACAGCGCCAGGGCGGCGGTAAGTGGCCGAAAGGCAGTGCCGGCGTTGCCCAGAAACAGGTCGGCCTGCTTCACCGGAAACTCGCCACCTGCGCCCTCCACCCGATAATCCCGGCTATCGCCGTGCTGCATCCAGTTGACGCCCAGTTGCTTCAGTGCAGCCAGCATATGCTGGGTGTCATCGGAGGCAAGCAAGGCCTTGACCTCGGTGACGCCCTCGGCCAGCGCAGCCAGCAGCAGGGTACGATTGGAAATGCTTTTCGAGCCGGGCAGCAGGATAGTGCCGCTGACACAGGGAATGGGGGCGAGATCGAGATAGTCCATAGTTAAAAACCTTTTACCGCAGAGGCGCTGAGGCGCAGAGAACCCCAGTTCATGGTTTTCTCTGTGCCTCTGCGTCGCCTAGAGGCGCCTACTTCTGGCTCTGCGGTTCAATCAGAATTTTTTTGAGAGAGCCATTTATTGCGCGCTGTACTGGCATGGCTGAAAACCTGCTCCAGCGCAGCCCCGTCGGCCTGCTCCAGTATGGTGTGCAGACGGTCAAGCTGCGCCTGGTAGACTTCGAGCTCCTTGAGCAGCGCAGTGCGATTGGCCAGGCAGATGTCGCGCCACATTTCCGGCGAACTGCCGGCGATCCGGGTGAAATCGCGAAAGCCGCTGGCGGCGTAGCTGAACAGCTCCTCGCTGTTGCTGCGCGAGGCGATGTCCTCGACCAAGGCAAACGCCAGCAGGTGCGGCAGATGGGAAACCGCGGCGAAGACCTCGTCATGGGCCTGCGGCGTCATTTCCCTGACTGTCGCCCCGCATGCCTCCCACATGGCGCGCACCATGCGCGCCGCCGCAGGGTCGATCTCGGGCATGGGCGTGATCACCACGTTGCGGCCCCGGTACAGCTCGGCACTGGCGGCAGCCGCCCCGCTTTTTTCGGCGCCGGCGATCGGGTGGGCCGGCACGAAGCGCGCCAGGTGGCCCGGCAGATGCTGGTGCGCCAGCGCCACCACATCGCATTTGGTACTGCCGGCATCGGTGACAACGGTCTGCGCCGACAGATGCGGCGCAATCGATGCCATCACCGCCGCCATCTGCCCGACCGGGACGGCCAGCATCACCAGATCCGCATCTTGCACCGCGCTGGCCGCATCAGCCGCAACCCGGTCGATCACCCCGAGACGCAGTGCCTCCTCCAGGTTTCCCGCAGTGCGTCCGACGCCGACGATTTCCCGCACCGCTCCGGCCTCGCGCAAGGCCAGCGCAAAGGAACCGCCGATCAGGCCGACGCCGAAAATGACGAGTTTGCCAATTAGCATTGCTGAAAACGCAAAGGCGCAAAGACGCAAAGGGCTCGCAAAGAAAAACTTCTCAACATGTTGGAATCACCTTTGCGCCTTCGCGCCTTTGCGGTTATCGCTTCAAATCGTCCTGCCGATCGCCCCGGCAATCGCGCCCAGGCTGACCATCAAGTCTTTCAGCTCCTGCGGGTTGAGCGCCTGATCGGCATCGCACCAGGCTTCGCAGGGATTGGGGTGCATTTCCACCAGCAGGCCGTCGGCGCCGGCGGCGATGGCCGCCCGCGACAGCGCCGGCACCATCCACGCCTTGCCTCCCGCATGAGAGGGGTCGACGATCACCGGCAGGTGGGTTTCCTTTTTCAGCACCGGGATGGCAGTCACGTCCAGCACGTTGCGATAGTAGGTTTCGAAGGTGCGGATGCCGCGCTCGCAGAAGATGATGTTGTGGTTGCCGCCGGCGGCAATATATTCCGCCGCCATCAGCCATTCGGAGATGGTCGCCGACATGCCGCGCTTGAGGATCACCGGCGTGTTGACCTTGCCGACTTCCTTGAGCAACTCGAAATTCTGCATGCTGCGCGTGCCGATTTGGATCACGTCGACGCCATACTCGAGGAAGGCATCGAGCTGGCGCGCGTCCATCAGTTCGGTGACGATAGGCAGGTTGTATTTTTCGGCTGCCGTGCGGAACATCGCCAGGCCTTCCACGCCGTGGCCCTGGAAGGCATAGGGGCTGGTACGCGGCTTGAAGGCACCGCCGCGCATCAGGCGGCACCCTGCGGCATGCACTTCCTTCGCCGCCAGCGCCATCTGCTCCGGCGTTTCCACCGAGCACGGGCCGGCAATGATCTGCACCTGGTTACCCCCCAGCGGAATGCCCTTGATGTCGATCACGCTGTCCTGCTTATGCCATTCCCGCCCGACGATCTTGTAGGGCTTGACGATATGCATGGCCTGTTCGACACCCGGCAGGGCTTCGAAATACTCCTGCTCCAGCTTGCGCTCGTCGCCGATGGCGCCGATCACGGTGCGCTCGGTGCCACGCGAAATATTGGCATCCAGGCCGGCTTCCTTGATTTTTTTGACGACGCCTTCGATCTGTTGCTCGGTTGCGCCGCTGCTCATTACGATGATCATTTTTTCAACTCCTCAAGTGCCCGTTCCAGGGCCTGCAAAAATACCTTGTTTTCCCCTTCCAGCCCGACGCTGACGCGCAGGTGTTCAGGCAACCCATAATTGGCGACCGGTCGCACAATCACGCCCTGCTTCAGCAGGCTGAGATTAATAGCGGCGGCATTCCCGACGCGCACTGCGACGAAGTTGCCGTAGGAAGGAATGTAAGCCAGCCCCAGGCGCTGGAATCCCTCCGTCAACTGCACCATGCCGGCACGGTTGATTGCCAGGCATTCATCGAGAAATGCGTCGTCCTGCATGGCCATTACCGCCGCCGCCTGGGCCAGGCTGTTGACGTTGAACGGCTGCCGCACCCGGTTCATCATGTCTGCCACCTGTGTACTCGCCAGCGCATAGCCCACGCGCAAGCCTGCCAGACCGTAAGCCTTGGAGAAGGTGCGGGTGACGATCAGATTCGGAAACCGTTTCAGCCAGCCGACACTGTCACTTTTCATCGCTTCGGGCAGATATTCAGTATAAGCCTCATCCAGCACCACCAGGACATTCTCCGGCACGCGCTCGATCAATCCCAGCAGTTGCACGGGGTCCAGCAGCGTGCCCGTAGGGTTGTTGGGATTGGCGATAAACAGGATCCGGGTATCATTCTGGATGGCCGCCAGCAACGCCTCGGGGTCATGGCCGAAATCCTTCGCCGGCGCCTCGATACCGCGCGCACCGACCGCCTGGGTCGCCAGCGGGTAAACGGCGAAGGCATGCTGGCTGTACACCGCGGAGGTCTGAGGCGTCAGAAAGGCACGCGCCGCCAGTTCCAGCACGTCGTTGGAACCATTGCCCAGAACGATCTGCTCAAGCCCGACGCCATGCCGCTCCGCCAGTGCGGTTTTCAGCGTAAAGCCGTTGCCATCTGGATAACGCGCGAGCTCCATCATCACGTTCTCGATCGCCGCCAGTACGCGCGGACTGGCGCCGAGCGGGTTCTCGTTGGAAGCCAGCTTGACGATATCGCTTTCCGGCAGGCCCATTTCCCGTGCCAGTTCTGCAATCGGTTTGCCCGTCTGGTACGGCGCAATGGCGCGGATGTAACCCGGTGCTAGTTCGCTCAAATCCATTTCAAAGTTCAGTCGTTTGTTCTTTTAAAGTACCGCCACGGGATAGGAGCCGAGAATTTTCAGGAAGGCCGCCTTGTCGGCAAGCTCTGCCAAGGCCTGGGCAACTTTATCGTCCTGCTGATGCCCTTCCAGGTCCAGATAGAACATGTATTCCCACAGGCCGGCATTCGACGGGCGCGACTCCAGCTTGGTCATACCCACACCATGCCGTGCCAGCGGCGCAAGCAGCTCGTACACCGCGCCGGGGCAGTTCTTCGCAGCAAGCACCAAGGAAGTTTTATCCCGGCCGGAAGGCGCCGCATCATGGGTGCCGATCACCAGAAAACGGGTGGTGTTGTTCGGCTTGTCCTCGATATTTTGCGCCGACTTGTCCAGACCGTAGTACTCCGCCGCCATTTCACCCGCAATCGCAGCGGCCGTTTCGTCTTCTGCTGCAAGGCGGGCAGCCTCGGTATTGCTCACTGTAACGATACGCTCCACACCCGGCAGATTCTGGTTCAGCCACTCATGGCATTGAGCAAAGGACTGCGCATGGGAATAAACCTTGACCGGCTTGGCCAGCGCACCCGGCTTGCGCAACAGAAACTGGTGTACGCGCAGGTCCACCTCGCCGCAAATTTTGAGCGGAGTAGCCAGGAGCAAATCCAGGGTAGTCCCCACCGCACCGCCCGTGGAATTTTCCACCGGCACCACACCGTAATCCGCATTGCCTGCTTCCACAGCGCGGAACACCTCGTCAATCGAGGAACTTGGCAGAGTTTGCGCAGCATGACCGAAATGCTTGATGGCCGCAGCCTGACTGAAGGTTCCCTGCGGTCCGAGAAATGCCACCGACAGCGGCTTCTCCAAGGCAAGGCAGGCCGACATGATTTCGCGAAACAAACGCGCCACCGTTTCACCCGACAACGGACCGGGATTGTTTTCCTTGATCCGGCGCAGCACCTGCGCCTCGCGTTCCGGGCGATAAACCGATCCGTTCTTCAGGGCGCCGATGGCCTGGGCGTGCTCGGCGCGACGATTGACGAGCTTCAGCATCTCATCATCGATCGCGTCGATGCTGGCGCGGTGTTGTGAAAGTTCGTTATCCATGTTTCTGCTCGAACTCGCGCATGAAGTCCACCAGGGCTTTCACCCCTTCCAGCGGCATGGGGTTGTAGATCGAGGCGCGCATCCCGCCCAGCAGGCGGTGGCCCTTCAGTTGCGCCAAGCCGCGCGCCTTGGACTGCTTGAGGAACTCCTCGTCCAGCGCCGCATCCTTGAGGGTGAAAGGCACATTCATGCGCGAGCGGCTGTCTTTTGCCACCGGGCAATGGTAGAAACCGCTGCTGTCCAGGCAATCGTAAAGCAGCGCGGCCTTGGCGTTGTTACGTTTGTCCATTTCCGCCAACCCGCCGAGGCGCTTCAGCCACTTGAACACCAGGCCGGCGATGTAGAGTGAATAGGTAGGCGGAGTGTTGTACATCGAGTCGTGGTCGGCATGGATCTTGTAGTCGAACATCGTCGGCGTGCCCGGCAGCGTCTGGCCGATCAGGTCTTCGCGCACGATCACGATGCACAAGCCTGCCGGGCCGATGTTCTTCTGCGCGCCGGCATAAATTAGGCCGAAGCGGGAAACATCCAGCGGGCCGGACAGGATGTTGGAGGACATGTCCGCCACCAGCGGCACGCCGCCGGTTTCCGGGATCCAGTGGAATTCCACGCCGCCTATGGTCTCGTTCGGGGTGTAATGGACATAGGCGGCATCCTGGCTCAGGCGCCATTTATCCTGGGTTGGGGCATAGCTGAATTTGGCATCTTCCGAGCTGGCGGCGACGTTCACCGTGCAGTACCTCTCCGCTTCCTCGATCGCCTTGCCCGACCATACGCCGGTATTGACGATGTCCACGGTTTTTTTGCCGCGCAGCAAATTCATCGGCACCATGGCGAACTGGCTGGAAGCCCCTCCCTGCAGGAACAGCACCTTATAGTTGGCGGGAATACCCATCAACTCGCGCAGATCGGACTCGGCCTGGGCGGCAATGCCCATGAATTCCTTGCCGCGATGACTCATCTCCATCACCGACATGCCGCAGCCCTGCCAGTTAAGCATCTCGTCGCGCGCCTGCTCCAGGACTTCCTCCGGCAATGCGGCGGGGCCGGCGCTAAAATTGTAGATTCGTTCCATAGTACTTGAATAGTAAGCTAAAAATTATTAACCACGAATGGCACGAATGTTCACGAAGTTTCACGAATAAATTCGAGTGCATTCGTGTTAATTCGTGCCATTCGTGGTGAGGTTTTACCCGTATTCTACAGCGGCAAAAATCACTCTTCTCCCGCCTCTCCCCCTTCGGCTTCCACCACTCGCTCAAGCCCGATCAGCTTTTCGCCCTTGTCGAGGTTAATCAGGGTCACGCCCTGAGTGGCGCGGCCCATCTCGCGGATTTCGCTGACGCGGGTGCGGATCAGCACGCCGCCGGTGGTAATCAGCATGATCTCGTCTTCCGCATTCACCAGCGTCGCCGCCACCACTTTGCCGTTGCGCTCGGAGGTCTGGATCGCGATCATGCCCTGGGTACCGCGGCCGTGGCGGGTGTATTCCGCGATCGAGGTGCGCTTGCCGTAGCCGTTTTCGGTAGCGGTGAGCACCGACTGGGTCTCGTTCTCCGCCACCAGCAGGGAAATCACCTTCTGCCCCTTGCCCAGCCGCACGCCCATCACGCCGCGCGAAACCCGGCCCGTGGCGCGCACGGCGGCCTCGTCGAAGCGTACCGCCTTGCCGCCATCGGTGAACAGCATCACGTCATGCTGGCCGTCGGTGATATCGACGCCGACCAGATAGTCGTCCTCGTCCAGGTTGATGGCGATAATGCCGCGCTTCATCGGGCGGGAGAAGTCGGACAGCGGCGTTTTCTTGACGATGCCGCTGGCGGTCGCCATGAAAATGAAATGGCCGTCGTCGAATTCCTTGACCGGCAGGATGGCGTTGATCTTCTCGCCTTCACCCAGTTGCAACATGTTGATGAACGGCTTGCCGCGCGATCCCCGGCTACCCTGCGGCACTTCGTAGACCTTGATCCAGTAGACCTGGCCGCGGTTGGAGAAACACAAAATGGTGTCGTGGGTGTTGGCGATGAACAGCTTCTCGATGAAATCCTCTTCCTTCATCGCCGTTGCCTGCTTGCCGCGCCCGCCGCGTTTCTGGGCGCTATAGTCCTCGAGCGGCTGGGATTTGATGTAGCCGCTGTGCGACAAGGTCACCACCATGTCCTGCGGCGTGATCAGGTCTTCCATGCTCAAGTCCTGGGCGTGAACGACGATCTCGCTGCGGCGCTTGTCGCCGAACTGCGCCTTGATCGCGGTCAGTTCCAGGACGATGATTTCGGTGATGCGCTGAGGCTTGGCG
>JAUYSN010000271.1 GCA_030696235.1 Sulfuricella sp.
TCTCAAGTATGTGCTCGACAAACTCGACGGCCAGCCGCTGCTGGCGACCGCCGCCTACAACGCGGGCCCGCGCCGCGCCATCAACTGGCGCAGCACCGCCCCGATGGAAGGCGCGATTTACGCTGAAACCATCCCGTTTGCCGAAACCCGTGGCTATGTGCAGAAAGTCATGAGCAACGCCGTCTACTACGGCAACCGATTCGGCCAGCAATTGCAATCATTGAAGCAGCGGCTGGGCACGATTACGTCGGGAAGCGGAAAAATCGAATGCGGCGGCGATGACGAGCGCGCACCGGCCTGCGAATAAGGAGAAAAACCATGGAAATCAAGAAAGTTTGTGTGCTGGGTGGGGGAGGCTTTGTTGGTCAGCATGTGGTCAGCCGGCTGTGCGAGCGGGGGTACGAAGTGCTTGTGCCTTACCGCAACATCAACCGCGCCAAGCACCTTACCGTGCTGCCGACGGTGTCGCTGGTGGAAGCGGATGTCCATGATCCGGATGTGCTCAAGGGGCTGTTCCAGGGTATGGATGCGGTGATCAACCTGGTCGGCATTCTCCATGAAGGAAAGCGCGGCGCTTTCCAGCGTGCGCACGTGGAGTTGCCGCGCAAGGTGGTGGAAGCCTGCCGGGCGGCGGGGGTGAAGCGGTTGCTGCACATGAGCGCCCTCGGCGGCGATCCGGACGGCTTGAGCCGCTACCAGCGCAGCAAGGGGGAGGGTGAGGCACTGGTGCGGGCGGCCCACGGGGAGGATCTGGCGGTGACGGTATTCCGCCCGTCGGTGATTTTCGGCCCGGAAGACTCTTTCCTCAACCTGTTCGCCCGCCTGCTCCAATGGGCGCCGATTTTCCCGCTCGGCAGCCCGAATGCCAAATTCCAGCCGGTGTATGTCGGCGACGTGGCCCATGCGTATGTCGCCAGCCTGAACAACCAGGCTACCTTCGGCCAGCGCTACGAACTATGCGGTCCGACGGTTTACACCCTGCAGGAGCTGGTCGAATTCGTCGCCAGGATCAAGGGCCTCAAGCGCACGGTCATTCCGCTGTCCGATGAGATGTCCTCGTTGCAGGCCATGCTGCTGGGTCTGATGCCGGTGAAGATGCTGACCCACGACAACTACCTGACTCTGAAAACCGACGCGGTGTGCGCCTGCCCATTCCCCGAGGTGTTCGGCATTCAGCCT
>JAUYSN010000254.1 GCA_030696235.1 Sulfuricella sp.
AAGAAGCACGGAAGCTGCTCGCTGAACTGGGGTGATGTGTCTGTAGAAAAATCACCGCAGGCAGGCGGTGAGTTCCTGCATCCGGCCAGCCTGATCCTGATCTGGCTGGTCTTTGCATTTTGCGTTCCCTGGGTGCAACCCGCCGAACTGTCAGCGATCGTTTTCCTGTTTTCCCTGCCGCTGCTGCTGCGGCACTCCGCCCAGTATCTCAAATTGTTGCGTCGCAGCCGTTGGCTGTTGATTTCCCTGGTTCTGGTGTATGCCTTCGTTACGCCCGGCGTAGCGGCGGTTGCCGTCCTGGGGGCTTACAGCCCCAGCCGGGAGGGCTTGCTGTCGGGCGGCCTCCAGGCGCTGCGCCTGATTTCTCTGCTGGCTGCGCTGGCACTATTGCTGGCGACGACTCCACGCGACCGGATATTGGCGGGCCTGTATTTTCTGCTGCGGCCTTTCGTCTTGATCGGGGTGGATATCGACCGGGTTGCGGCGCGTATCTGGCTAACCCTGCACTATGCGGAGAAGGCCGAGCACGCCGGGCCGAGCCGATCCGGCGAATGGCGCGAACGATTGCAAGCGGCGCTGCATGGCTCCGGGCATGAAACGACAAGCATCGAACTGGAAATCGGGCGTTTATCCCGGTCGGATTACGCGGCATTATTGTGCGCAGTCCTGGTGCTCGGGCTGCTGCTGGCGCGGGGGGCGACTTGAGAATCGCGCTCGGCGTGGAGTATGACGGCAGCCGTTTCTGTGGCTGGCAAAGCCAGCTTTCCGGTTGCGGTGTGCAGGATATACTGGAGCGTGCGCTCGAAGGCATCGCCGGGGAATTTATCCGGGTGGTGACGGCGGGGCGCACCGACACTGGCGTGCATGCGCTGCATCAGGTCGTTCATTTCGATACCGACGTAGCCAGGTCGGATAGTGCCTGGGTTCGCGGCGTCAATGCCCTGCTGCCGGACAGTGTCGGCGTGCTGTGGGCGCACCCGGTGAGCGAGGAGTTCCATGCCCGTTTCAGCGCGGTATCCAGGAGTTACCGCTACTTGCTGCTCAACCACCCGGTGCGTCCCGCGCTGCTTTCCGGCAAGGCGGGCTGGTTTCACCAGCCACTGGATGTGGAGGCGATGCGGCAGGGGGCTCGGTTCCTTTTGGGCGAGCATGACTTCTCCGCCTTCCGCGCCGCCCAGTGCCAGGCCAAGTCGCCGATCAAACATCTGCAGAAAATCGGGATTGAAACAAGCGGCGACTATATTTTGTTCGATTTTACCGCCAATGCCTTTCTCCACCACATGGTGCGCAATTTGGTCGGCAGCCTGGTCTATGTCGGCAAGGGCAAACATTCGCCGGCCTGGATGCAGGAGCTATTGGAAAACCGGGACCGTATACACTCCGCGCCCACCTTCGCGCC
>JAUYSN010000290.1 GCA_030696235.1 Sulfuricella sp.
CTCCTTGATCGCCTTTTCCTTGGCCGTGGCTTCTTCCTGCATGGACTGGATCTGCCCCTTCATCGCCTGCATGTCCTTGCCGGCGCCAACCAGGCCTTCACTCTTGGACAGCTTGAGAATATCCGTGGCGGATTCTTTCGCTGCGGCCGCCTTGTCTTCCACCGCGGTGGTGATCTTGCCACTCACCGCCTGCCTGGCCGCGTCTTCCTGCGCCGGCTTGGCCTCGGCTACGGCCGCCGCCAGCTTCTGACGGTAAGCATGCCAGTCGGCGGAATGGGCTTTCACCTGTTTGGCTGCCTCGTTCGTTTTCACCTCTTCGGCTTGCCCGGCCTCAGGCACGCGCAGAATCTGGCCGGCCTTCAACCGGTTCATGTTGTTGCCAGCGAACGACTGCTTGTTGGACTGGAACAATGCGACCAGCATCTGCTCCAGGCTGACACCCTCCGGTTTCAGAGCAGAGGCGATACCCGCCAGATTCTCGCCTTTCCTGACCGGACCATAGGTTTCCCGGGCAGGTTTGCTCTCTCCGGCAATTTCCGCTTTCGCTCCTTCTTTTGTCAGCAGCTTCTTGTCCAGGGGAATACTCGCCCTGATTTCCGGCTTTACCGCACCATTCGGCGTATCGGCCGGCTGAGCCGAAACTGTCGCCGCCTGTGCGGGTACAGCCGAAACAGGTTTGACCACCGGCGCAACTGCTGTCTGCTGCTCGCCATAACCGGGAGGGTCAAGCAGGATGGTGTATTCACGTACCAGACGTCCCGCGGGCCAATCGAGCTCGATCAGCATGTCCAGGAAGGGTTCGTCTACAGGTTTTGAGGAGGTAATCTTGAGATAGGGATCGCCGTTCTTTTTCTGTTCCACACTGAAGCGCATGGCAGAAAGCACGGGAGCGCGCTCTATTTTCGCTTCCTTAAAAGCCTCGAAGGAGGCGAAACGGGCATGGATAGAGCCGAGGTCTTTCTTGTCCACCGCAAGCAGGTCGATTTCCCCCCTGAACGGTTGTCCCAGGGTCGACGTCACTGTCAGCTTGCCAAGCCCGGCCGCAAAAGCGGGAAAAGATGCCATCAGCATCAAGCCGGCAGCCAGCCAAGCTGTTTTCTTATATTTTCGATCCATGCCACCCTCGAGATTTTTTTGGCTAGGTTAACTAAATTAACATCATGGAGTTAGGGATGCAAGCCAATCTTGCTTGTTACATTAGGTTGTAAGTGGGTAGATTAATTACAAGTTTGTAACCATGCCACGGCGAAATCGACAGGAAAAAGCGAAGCCCTGACCGGTACGGGTATCATCGTACCGGTCAGGGCTTAAGTACACTGATTTCAATCTTCGATCAGGATGCGCAGCATGCGGCGCAACGGCTCGGCAGCGCCCCACAGCAGCTGGTCACCGACGGTGAAGGCGGACAGATACTGCGGCCCCATATTGAGTTTGCGCATGCGGCCTACGGGCACGGTCAGCATGCCGGTCACTGCCGCAGGTGTGAGCTCCTTCCTGGTAATCCCACGGTCGTTGGGCACCACTTTCACCCAGTCGTTGTGCGCGGCGATGATGGCGTGGATCTCGTCCAGCGGCACATCCCTGGTCATCTTGATGGTCAGCGCCTGGCTGTGGCAGCGCATCGCGCCGATGCGCACGCACAGGCCATCGATCGGGATCTGGTTGCTGCTGCGGCCAAGAATCTTGTTGCACTCGACCTGCGCCTTCCACTCTTCCTTGCTCTGGCCGGATTCGAGCGCCACGTCGATCCACGGAATCAGAGAACCGGCCAGCGGCACTG
>JAUYSN010000296.1 GCA_030696235.1 Sulfuricella sp.
TCGGCGTTACAACGGCGCAAGCCTACTTGGATTACGAGGGGTTGTGGTGAAAAGCCACGGTTCGGCAGATAGTTTCGCCTTTCAGTTCGCCATTGAACGAGCGGTCGAGGAAGTGCGCAACGGCGTGCTGCGCCGGATCAACGAACAAATGGCCCTGCTGAACGAGGAAAAGGCTTGATCCTAAAAACCTCAGTTGACCGCTTGCCCGGATATTTAATATCGTGATTTCAATAAACTTTTTCATGATTTACCGTTTCGCCCGATTGGTGAATCCGCTACGGGGTGGATTGCACGGTTTTTGCGGCGCATGGCGGCGTTACAACTCCTTGGAATGGAACGACCATTCCGCGTCGTTGTGCCTTGCCCTGCACCCCAAAAACCGCACACTCCACCCCATCCAACTGAGGTTTCTAGGATAATGTATTCACGCATTATCGGTACCGGCGGCTACCTGCCGGAAAAAATCCTGACCAACCACGATCTGGCGCAGATGGTTGATACCTCTGACGAGTGGGTTTTTTCCCGCACGGGCATCCGCGAACGCCATATCGTCGCAGAAAACCAGACCACCAGCGACCTGGCTTTTGAGGCGTCGCAGCGGGCCATAGAAATGGCCGGCGTCGATCCCCAAAGCATCGACTTGATCATCGTCGCCACGACCACGCCTGATTTTGTCTTTCCCAGTACAGCCTGCATCCTCCAGGAAAAACTCGGTATCAAGAGCGGTGGTCCGGCGTTTGATATCCAGGCAGTTTGCAGTGGTTTCGTCTACGCCCTGGCGACGGCCGACCAGTTCATTCGTGGCGGGCAAAGCAAGTGCGCCCTGGTCGTGGGCGCGGAAACCTTTTCCCGCATCATGGACTGGACCGATCGCAACACCTGTGTTCTGTTCGGCGATGGGGCGGGTGCGGTTGTCCTGAAAGCCAGCGAAGAGCCTGGAATCATTTCCACCCACCTGCATGCCGACGGCAGTTATGGCCATCTATTGGCTGTGCCGGCGTACCTGTCGGGCGGCAAGGCAAAGGGTAATCCTTTCGTCGAAATGGATGGCGCCGGTGTGTTCAAGTTCGCAGTCGGGGTGCTGGATTCTATCGTTGAGGAAACCCTTGCGGCCAATGGCATGCAGAAGTCAGACATCACCTGGCTGGTGCCGCATCAGGCCAATATTCGCATTATCCAGGCCACCGCCAAGAAGCTGGGCATGAGCATGGATAATGTGGTGGTTACGGTCGACATCCATGGCAACACCTCGGCGGCCTCGATCCCCTTGGCGCTGGATGTCGCGGTTCGGGATGGGCGGATCAAGCCTGGCGATACCATACTGATGGAAGGCGTGGGTGGCGGTTTCACCTGGGGTTCCGCGCTAGTAACTTGGTGAGAAGGTAAGAAAACATATGGGCGCCTCTAAAAATTCAGAGTTCGCCCAAATGCAAGGCGCGGAAAAAATTTCGCCGCGCCGCATATGATTGATATGTAAGCAAGAAATTTTTTCCGCAACGCAGTAGTTGGGATGAAATCTGGATTTTTAGAGGTGCCCATGAGTTTTGCATTCGTATTTCCAGGACAGGGTTCGCAGTCGGTCGGCATGATGAATGGCTTCGACGGGCTTTGCATCGTGCGAGAGACCTTCGAGGAAGCGGGA
>JAUYSN010000298.1 GCA_030696235.1 Sulfuricella sp.
ATCAAATAAACCTTGAATCGTCCGGCGGTCGGCGCGTACTGGGCGTTGTCCAGTATTTCGCGCATATTGTCGATACCGGTGTTGGAAGCGGCGTCCAGTTCCAGCAGGTCGACAAAGCGCCCGCTGTCGATTTCGCGGCAAGCGGAACACAGTCCGCATGGCGAAGAGGTAATACCGGTTTCGCAGTTGAGCGCTTTAGCCAGTATCCTTGCCAGCGTGGTTTTGCCGACACCTCGCGTGCCCGTAAGCAGATAGGCATGGTGCAGGCGTTGCTGTTCCAGGGCATTGGAAAGCGCCTTGACAACGTGCTCCTGGCCCACCAGTTCAGTGAAGGTTTTGGGGCGCCATTTACGCGCCAGGACTTGGTAGCTCATGGGGGAAATTGTACCAGATTCCGACCTGCCAGGCTGAACGCCAAGCAGTTTAGGGGTGGCGAGCCCAACCCCCGGCACTTGCAATAAATAGCTGTGGCTGCTTCCTTCCGGACCTGACCAGGTTCACTACCTTGCAATGCGGGGAGGCCCGCCATAAATCTGGCGGAGAGGGCGGGATTCGAACCCGCGTTAGGCATTAACCTAAACACGCTTTCCAGGCGTGCGACTTAAACCACTCATCCACCTCTCCGAAGAGCCGGGAAGGATAAACTAGAACCGGACTCGAATCAATATCCGGAGGAAATTAGTTTCCTTCAGAAGGAGGAGTTGCCGGTCGCATCAGCAATGCCGGGATGGGCTTCTTCGCAGCCTGGCGCTGGCTGGAGTGAGATGTGGGCCCGGGTTGAACCGCTGCTTTTGGGGCGGGAGGAGGCGTAACATATGGCGCATCCAGCGGATTGACTTGGGGACGTGGAGCCACGCCTCTACCCTCTCTGCTATCCCGCCCTTCCCGGGTGCGTGGATGTTCCGCAGGCCGTGGCTCACGCCGAGGCCTGTCTGCAAACCCGGCTCGGGCTGCAATCTGGGCGGCCGCACCGGGCTCAAAGCCGGGCACGGTTTTTCTGGGCAATTCACGTTTCAACATGGACTCAATTTCCGCCAGCATCCTCAGTTCGTCCGCGCACACCAGCGAAATTGCCTCGCCGCTGCTGCCGGCGCGCCCAGTCCGGCCGATGCGATGGACGTAGTCTTCCGGCGCATTGGGCGAGTCGAAATTTACCACATGGGGAAGCTGGTCGATATCCAGTCCGCGAGCGGCGACATCGGTCGCGACGAGAACCCGAACCGTGCCCGCCTTGAACTCCGCCAGCGCCTGGGTGCGCTGCTGCTGGCTCTTGTCGCCGTGAATCGCGGTGGCGCTAATGCCGTCCTTCTCCAGTTGCTGGGCGAGACGGCTTGCGCCGTGCTTGGTTCGGCTGAACACCAGGACTTGCTGCAGATTTTCAGACTTGATCAGGTGCGCCAGCAGATCGCGCTTGCGTTCGTGATCGACCGGATAGATCACCTGGGTGACATTCTCGGCAGCGGCATTGCGGCTTGCAACTTCAATCAGCACCGGGTCGGTGAGCAACTGATCCGACAGTTTTTTGATTTCGCCGGCGAAGGTAGCGGAAAACAGCAGGTTTTGCCGCTTTGCCGGCAATAGCGCGATGATGCGCTTGATATCGGGGAGAAAGCCCATGTCCAGCATGCGGTCGGCCTCATCCAGCACCAGGATTTCCACCTTGGACAGATTGACGGTTTTCTGCTCGACGTGGTCGAGTAACCGCCCGGGAGTCGCCACCAGGATTTCCACCCCGCTTTTCAGCGCGGCGATCTGTTCCTTAATGTTGACACCGCCGAATACCACGGTGGATTTCAACGGCAGGTATTTGCCATAAGTCTGTACGCTTTCTTCTACCTGCGCGGCCAGTTCACGTGTTGGAGTAAGAATCAGTGCGCGTACAGGGTGTTTGGCTGGCGAAGTGCTGGTGTTGGCATGGACACTCAGCAGCTGCAGCAAAGGCAGCGTAAAGCCGGCAGTTTTGCCGGTGCCGGTCTGGGCGCCACCCATGAGGTCGCGCCCTTCCAGTACGACCGGAATGGCTTGCGCCTGGATCGGTGTGGGCTCGGTATAGCCTTGATCGGCAACCGCGCGCAGCAGTTCGGCCGAAAGGCCGAGAGTTTCAAACGACATGTATTACATCTCCTAACGTCGGCCCGCAAAATATTCAGCCGGTCCAGGCAGATCGTGACAAAGTTAAAACTCGGGGTGGGGTATACTACGCGGGCTTGTGCGGCAGACCGGATTGCACGACAACAAATCCTTGCCGCGCGATTATACGCCAGCCAAATCAATTTACCAAGTGACTGATATATCGATTTTTTTCAACCGATTGCAGAAAAACTTCCGGCACTGGGCGAAGTGGGCAAAACGGCGCGGCATCAGCTGCTACCGTGTCTATGACCGCGACATACCGGAGTTTCCGGTTGCGCTGGATCTGTACGAGCAAAAAGCGCACCTGCAGGAATTCGACACCGGCTGGCAGATCGGTGAGGAGGAGCATGAACGCTGGGTGGAAAGCGTACGCGCCGTAGCGAGCGAAGTGCTTGCCCTGCCTCTTTCCGCCATTTCCTTCAAGCAAAGGCGGCGTCAGCGCGGCCTGATGCAGTACGAAAAAACCGGCGCCCGCGGCGAGGATTTTGTCGTGCACGAAGGCGGTCACCGGTTTATCGTCAATCTGGAAGAATATCTCGACACCGGTCTGTTTCTCGACCACCGCAACACCCGGCGCATGGTTCAGGAGAAAGCCGCTGACAGGCGCTTTCTCAATCTGTTCGCCTATACCGGCAGTTTCACGGTCTACGCCGCCGCGGGAGGCGCCATCCGCTCCACCACCGTGGATCTGTCCAACACCTACCAGGATTGGGCGCGTCGCAACTTCGAGCTAAACGGCATGAATCTGGAGCAACATGAACTGGTGCGCGCCGACGTGTTCGGTTTTCTGGACGATGAAGTAAGGCGCGGGGAAAATTACGACCTGATCGTCATGGACCCGCCCACTTTCTCGAATTCCAAGAAAATGAGCGGAGTGCTCGACGTGCAACGCGACCATGCCCGACTTATCAACCAGTGCCTGAAACTTTTGCCGGAAAGCGGCGAACTGTTCTTCTCAACCAACCTGCGCAGCTTCCAGCTCGACGAAGCGGCACTGACCACGAAAAATATCAAGGAAATTTCCAGTCAGACCGTCCCCGAAGACTTCCGCAACAAGAAAATTCATCGCTGCTGGCTGATCAGAAAGCGCTAGCCCGAATATTTAGCCTTTTCGCCATTGTGCAATGGCATTTCGTATCAGTTCAAGGGAAGCCGGATCGTCCAGCGTGGTCAAATCTCCAGGTTCGCGCCCTTCCGCCAGCGCCTGCATGCTGCGGCGCAGGAGCTTGCCGGAGCGGGTTTTCGGCAAAGCGGCAACGAAATGCACCTTGGCGGGACGGGCGATGGCGCCTAACCCCTTGTCTACGGTCGCCATCACCTCCTTTTCCATCTGAGCAGTACTTTCTGGAGTTGAGGTGCGGCCCGCATCCTTGACCACCGCGAAGGCCATGACTGCCTGCCCCTTCACCTCGTCGTGAACGCCAACCACCGCCACTTCGGCGATGTTGGGATGGGCCTGAATGGCCTCCTCGATCTCGCGCGTGCCCAGGCGATGTCCAGCGACATTGATGACATCGTCGGTGCGGCCGAGGATGAAATAGTAGCCATCCTCGTCACGGGTCGCCCAGTCGAAGGTGGAGTAGACCAGTTCGGTCTCGAAATTCGAGAAGTAGGTGTTGACGAAGCGCGTGTCGTCGCCCCATATCGTGGACAAACAACCCGGCGGCAGCGGAGGCACCGCCACCAGCACACCCTTCTCGTTGACACCCACTTCCTGGCCTGTGCTCTCGTGCAGCAGCTTCAGGTTAAAACCATACACCTGGAAGCTGGGCGAACCGAACTTGCGCGGCGTATCCTCTATACCCGGCACGCTGGACAGGATCGGCCAGCCGGTCTCGGTCTGCCAGTAGTTGTCGATGATATTGACCTTGAGTGCATCGGCGATCCAGCGCGCGGTCGGCTCGTCCAGCGGTTCACCGGCAAGATACAGGTTGCGCAGCGAAGAGACATCATGTTTTTGCAGGAATTCAGGCGGCTGTTTTTTCAGCACTCGAATCGCTGTAGGCGATGAAAACATCACGCTGACCTTGTTTTCCTCCACGATCTTCCACCAGATTGCCGGATCGGGCCGGATCGGCAGCCCTTCATACAGGATGGTAGTCATGCCGTTGATCAGCGGACCGTAGACGATGTAGGAATGCCCCACCACCCAGCCGATGTCGCTGGTGGTAAACATTGTTTCGCCCGACTGCCCGGCGTAGATGTGGCGCATGGAAGCCGCCAGCGCCACCGCGTAGCCGCCGGTGTCGCGCTGCACGCCCTTGGGTTTGCCGGTGGTGCCGGAAGTGTAAAGGATATAACTGGGCTCGGCCGACTCCAGCCACACCGGATCGATCCGGTCATCCTTATGCTGTTCGCGCAGGCTAGCATAATCCAGATCGCGGCCGGCGGTTATCGCCATTTCCTTGTCGAGGCCACGGTTGACGATCACCAGCTTCTGCGGCGGATGGCTGGACAGCCGCAATGCCTCGTCCACCAGGTGCTTGTAAGGAATAATCTTGCCGCCGCGTACCCCGGCATCGGCGGTCACCATCAACCGGGGTTGGGCATCGTCGATGCGGGTCGCCAGACTGGCCGAAGCAAAGCCGCCGAACACCACGGAATGGATGGCCCCCAGCCGCGCGCAGGCGAGCATGGCAAAAACCGCTTCAGGGATCATCGGCATGTAGATGATGACGCGGTCACCCTTCTCCACGCCCTGCGCGCGCAACACTGCGGCAAAACGGTTGGTCTCGGCATGCAGTTCGCGGTAGGTGTAGGCCTGCTGCTGACCGGTTTCGGTGGAGATGTAAACCAGCGCCTTCTGCTCCGGGCGGTCTTTCAGGTGGCGATCCACGGCGTTATGGCACAGATTGGTGAGGCCGCCGACAAACCATCGGGTGAAGGGCGGCCGGCTGTAGTCCAGTACTTGGTCAAACGGTTGGTGCCAGTCGATCAGCCTGGCCTGCTCGGCCCAGAATTCGTCAGGCTCGTCGATCGATTTCCGGTAAAAATCCTGGTACTTGCCCATTTTTCCACCCCATATTTCGACAAAAAGCAGTTGAACCGCAAAGGACGCAAGGGACGCGAAGGAA
>JAUYSN010000313.1 GCA_030696235.1 Sulfuricella sp.
GGAGGGCAGGCCAGCCGGCGGGCGTCCGGCCGGCACTCCGGTTACTGCCGAGGCGGTTCACCCGCACGGCCAACATGACCCTGGCCCGGCGCAAGCCGCGGGATCGCCCGGCAACCCGGCGGCTGCCGCTGCCGGCCAAGGCAAATGGCAGGGGCGGGAGTGGACCCAATACCCGCTGCTCACGCCGATGATGGGTCGGGGCGGCGACCGCGCGGTGGCGAAGCTGGCGGTGAAAAACCTCCAGCCCGCCGAGCTGGAGGTATTCGCCGCTGAGGGGCCGGCCGACCGCCTGCACCGGCTGTTTCCTGTCACCCCGGAGGGAACCCGGATTGAAGCAGTGACGCCCAAGATCGGCAACTATCATTGGGTAAGCGCGCGCGAGGAGGCGGAAGGGAAGGTGACGGTGGCGTCCACCGCCGCTTATTTCGGCAACCCCGGTGCGGCGCCGACCGCATTGCTGCTGAAGCAGAAATACGAGCTGGAGATCATTCCCCAGCCACTGCCCCGCGAGCACGGCTCCTACCGTGAAAGCGACAAGTGGCAGTTCCTGCTGCGCTTCAACGGCCAGCCGCTGGCCAACAAGGAGCTGAAACTGGAGACGGAATTCGGCACCAAGACCGCCTTCACCAGCGATGCGCAAGGCTTGGTGACGGTGCTGTTCCCGCTGGACTTCAAGCCGGCTGACCCCGCCAAGGCGCACGACCAGCACAGGGGCCCGCGCAAGGGCAAGTTCGTGCTGGCAGCGGAGCATGACGACGGTGGCAAGCGTTATCTGACCGCCTTCAACTATGCCTATGCGCCCGACGCCACCACCGGCAAGAACCTGATGGCGGGCGCCGGTTTCGGCGTGTTCGGCATGCTGCTCGCCGTGCCGCTGCTGCGCCGCAAGAAAGTCGATAATAAAAATAGCGTGAAGGAATCATGATGTTTAAGTCGGTTTTCCCCACTCTCGGCCGTTTCCGGCTGTTCATCCAGATATTCATGCTGCTGCTGACCGTCTATGGCTCCAACGTGGTCGGCTTTTACATGGCGGAAAAGATTTCCAATGCGCTGCCCGCGCTGTCCTGCGCATTCGACCAGCAGAACGGCGCCTATTGCGTGCTGATCCCCACCCAGCACCAGTTGCATCACCGTGTCGGCGAGGCCATTGTCAAGGCGCAGCAGTTCACCTACCAGATGGTGCTGCCGCTGTTGTTCACCCTGCTCACGTTTTTCACCTTCTTTGTGGTGTTGAGCAAGGTGTTTTGCGGCTGGATCTGTCCGCTCGGCACGATCCAGGAGTTGATCAACAAGCTCGGGCGGCGCCTCAACCTGCCCCTGCGCCGCTTCGAGGACGGCAGCGTGAGCAAGGTGCGGCCGGTGAAGTGGCTGATGCTGATCGTGCTGGTGCTGGCACTGCCGCTGCTGGCCGGGCTGGGCGTGACGCCCCATGCCACCGGCGATGCGTATTGCCAGGTTTGCCCGTCGCGCCTCGCCACCACCTTGCTGACTGCCAATACCGATCAGATGGCGATCCGCACCGGCAGCACCCTGGATTTTGCTTTCGGCGCCATTGCCAACACCCTGTTCGGCTTCATGCTGGTGGCGGCGTTCGCGGTGCGCCAGCCGTTCTGTCGTATCTGTCCAATGCTGTCGTTCAACGCGGTGTTTCAGCGCCTGTCGCCGATGCGGCTGGTGAAGAAGCCGCACGACAAGTGCGATAAGTGCGGCATCTGCGCCAAGGCCTGTCCGATGGATATCCACGAAATCGCCCGCGAGCACGGCAGCAAGGCCTATCACGAGGACTGTACCCTGTGCGGGCGCTGCGTCGAGTTTTGCCCCGACGATGGCGTGATCCAGATGAAGTGGGGGCCCCTGACGCTGTTCGGTTCCAGCCGCGAATACTACAAGCAGCGCATGAAGGGCGAGATGCCGGACGGCACGGTCAAGGCCGCCGCCGCGCCGCGCAAGCCCGCTGCGGGAGCCGAAGAGCATGCTTGATGCCATCATGCCCGGCGCGGCTCTGCCGGAGACCATCAACCTTTTTTCGGTCTGGCTGCTGGGTGTTTCCATGGGGTTGACCGCCTGCACCGTGACCTGCCTGCCGTTCATGGGCACCTGGGAGCTGGGGCGCGGCGGCAGCAACCGCGAGGCGCTGCTCGACACCGGCATCTTCGTGCTCGGTCGGGTAACGGCTTATAGCCTGCTCGGCGGGCTGGCCGGGGCGCTCGGAGTGTGGCTGACCCACGCCCTGAGCAGCGGCGTGGGCAATGCCTTCATCGGCGCGGCCAGCCTCGGTGCCGGCGTCTGGCTGCTGCTGCCGGCGCGGCGCAAGATGCCGTGCGGCGCGGCGCAACGGGGGGCGGGTACGCCGCCGTTCCTGCTCGGCTTTTCGCTGAGCCTGACACCGTGCGCGCCGCTCGCCTCGCTCCTGGCAGTGTGCGCGCTGTCGGGTGGCGCATTGTCCGGCGTGGGCTACGGCCTGTCTTTCGGTTTGGGCGCGGCGCTCACCCCGCTGCTGGTGATTGTGCCCCTGCTGGGTTTGTTCGGACGCAACCTGCGCGAAGGTCGGGAGTGGCTGGGCAAATGGCTGCGCTGGGGAGCGGCAATCGTATTGATCGCGATCGGGCTACGCCGGCTGGTTATGCTATTCTAGGCGCCATTTGGAATCGTTTTGGATTACGCAATGAGGTATGTCGAATCCGACCGGGAGTGGCCGCGCTGGCTGCCTTCGTTCGGCCTGGTGGTTGCTCTGCACCTGATCGTCTGGTGGGGCTTTACCCATTTCAAGAGCGAGATCGTTCCGCCCCAGCCCTTGCCGGTGGTGCAGGTTTCGCTGTTGGCGCCACCTGCGCCGCCGGAGCCGCGCGTGGTTCCGCTGCAACAGCCACCCAAAGTGGAGCGGCAGCCGAAGCCGGTTGTAGAGAAAGCAGTTTCCGCACCCACCCCGGTTCCGGTGATGCAGCCGGTTGCGGAGCATGCGGTGCAGCAGGCGCCGGTGGCAGTCGCGCCGCCATCCCCGCCCAAGCCGGCCCCGGCCCAGCCTGCTGCGGAGCCGGTGATCGAGCCGCCACGCTATCATGCCGCCTACCTCAGCAATCCACCGCCGGCCTACCCGCTGGCGGCACGGCGGCGTGGGATCGAGGGCACGGTGCTGATACGCGCCGAAATTTCGGCTGGCGGCGAGTGTCAACGCGCCGAGCTGAAAAAAACCAGCGGCCATGAAATGCTCGATAATGCCGCGCTGGAAGCTGTGAAGAAGTGGCGTTTTTTACCCGCCAAACTGGGCAGCCAGGCGGTTGTTGCCTGGGTCGAAGTGCCGATTACCTTTAAACTTGAAAATAACTAAACTGGATTGTTTATGCCGCATTTTTCTTCGTCGGACATCGTCGTCATCACGCTGTGGGTTCTGGCCCTTTTCTCGGTCGCGACCTGGACGCTGATCGTCGTCAAAGGCTGGATGCAATGGAAGCTGTCGAAGGAAAACCGGCAGTTCAGCGAGGCATTCTGGAACGCAAAAGGGCTGCGTGAGGCGGAGCAGGCATCGGCCAGCGCCGCCGGGCCGCTGGCGCGACTCGCCCTTGCCGGCTTCACCGCGCTGCGCGACATGCAGAAAGGAGGCGAGCAGAGCCTCCACCACAGCGGCGACCAGCAGGACATCCTGGAGCGCTGCCTGCGCAGCCATGTGCAGAAGGAGCAGAACCGCCTCGACAGCGGCCTGATGGTGCTGGCCAGCATCGGCTCCACCGCACCGTTCGTCGGCCTGTTCGGCACGGTGTGGGGCATCATGCATGCCTTGCAGGACATCAGCAAAAGCGGTTCCGCCGGGCTGGACGTAGTGGCCGGCCCGATCGGCGAGGCGCTGATCGCCACCGCCCTCGGCATCGCCACCGCCATCCCCGCCGTGCTTGCCTACAATTACGGCCTGCGCCGCACCCGCCTGTACGTGGCGGAGATGGAGGATTTCGCCACCGATTTCCTGCATTTGGCGATGAAGTCCGGGTTTAAGGTTGGTG
>JAUYSN010000323.1 GCA_030696235.1 Sulfuricella sp.
GGAAAGTCTGGCTGATGTTCTGGTAGGGGTTGGTGTGCTGCTCGAATGGCAGCTGGATGTTCAGGCCGACGCTGGGGGATTTGCCGAAAAAAGCGCCCTTGTTGGCCGCCTCCATGATGCCTGGGCCGCCGCCGGAAATCACGCTGAAGCCGGCATCGGACAGCTGCCGGGAAATTTCCTCGGTCAGCTTGTAATAATGATGGTCGACGGAGGTGCGGGCGCTGCCGAAAACACTCACCGCCGGACGGATGCAACTCAGGCGCTCCGTCGCCTCGACGAATTCTGCCATAATCTCGAACACGCGCCAGGACTCCCTGGCGGAATAAGCGTGCCCGGCAATGTCCGTGCCCTGCATTTTGGGAATTTTTTCTGAGCCGTTCATAAAGGTTTAACCGCAAATGGAAACTAAAACGCTGCTGCTGGTGGACGGATCATCTTATCTGTACCGCGCTTTTCACGCGCTGCCGGATCTGCGC
This sequence comes from Sulfuricella sp., assembly GCA_030696235.1. Taxonomy (GTDB): domain Bacteria; phylum Pseudomonadota; class Gammaproteobacteria; order Burkholderiales; family Sulfuricellaceae; genus Sulfuricella. The sequence goes on from JAUYSN010000323.1 coordinate 477, forward strand.
AACCGCCACAACGAGCCGACCGGTGCAATTTACGGCGTGCTCAACATGCTGCGCCGCCTGCACAAGGATTATAGCGCCGATTATAGCGCCTGTGTGTTCGACGCCAAGGGGAAAACCTTCCGCGACGACCTCTACCCGCAATACAAGGCCCACCGCCCGCCGATGCCGGACGACCTGGCGCGCCAGATCGAGCCGCTGCACGATGCTATCCGCGCCATGGGCTGGCCGCTGCTGATGGTGGATGGGGTGGAGGCCGACGACGTCATCGGCACCCTGGCCGAACTGGCTTGGCGCCAGGGCATCCGCACCGTGATCTCGACCGGCGACAAGGACATGGCGCAGCTGGTCAATCCGCACGTTTCCCTGGTCAACACCATGAGCAACGAAAAGCTCGACGAGGCCGGCGTCGCGACCAAGTTCGGCGTACCTGCCACGCGCATCGTCGACTACCTCGCCTTGGTCGGCGACGCGGTGGATGGCGTACCGGGAGTGGACAAGGTCGGCCCGAAAACAGCCGTCAAATGGCTGGCCCAGTATGCCTCGCTCGATAACCTGATCGCCCATGCCAACGAGATCGGCGGCGTGGTCGGCGAAAACCTGCGCAACACCCTGGACTGGCTGCCCAAGGGCAAGGAACTGGTCACCATCAAGTGCGACGTGGCACTGCCGGTGGAACTGACTGAACTCGGCCCGCAACCGCAGGACACGCCCAAGCTGATCGAACTGTTCGAGCGCTGCGAGTTCAAGACCTGGCTGCGCGAGGCGGTCGATGCCGGCACGCAAAATCAGGCCGGCGAGACCGTCGAACGACCACCGAAGCGGGAAGCGAGTTACGAAACGGTATCAACCGAAGCTCAACTGTCGGCATGGATAGCCCGCCTGGAGCGCGCCGAGCTGATTTCGGTCGATACCGAAACCACCAGCCTCGATCCGCTGGCGGCAAAAATCGTCGGCATCTCCCTGGCGCTGGAGCCGCACCATGCCGCCTACATCCCGCTCGCCCACCACTACGCCGGCGTGCCGCAGCAGCTCGACCGGGAAGCGGTGCTGCGCCGGCTCAAACCCCTGCTGGAAAGCAAAACCCGGCCCAAGCTCGGGCAGAACCTCAAGTATGACAAGCACGTGTTTGCCAACCACGGCATCCTTCTCGACGGCATCGTCCACGACACCCTGCTGCAATCCTACGTTCTGGAAAGCCACAAGCCCCACGACATGGACTCCCTGGCGCTGCGCCACCTCGGCGCCAAGACTATCACCTATGCCGAAGTCGCCGGCAAGGGGGCAAAGCAGATCGGCTTCGACCAGGTCGACATCGAAACCGCCACCCGCTATGCCGCCGAGGATGCCGACATCACCCTGCAACTGCACCAGGACCTGTTCCCGCAGATAGAGCCCGATGCCAAGCTGGGTTTCGTTTACCGCAACATCGAAATGCCCCTGCTCGACGTGCTGTTTACCATGGAGCGCAACGGGGTACTGCTGGACACCAAACTGCTCGCCCAGCAAAGCCACGAGCTCGGCAACAGCATGCTGCGGCTGGAGAAGGAGGCGCACCAACTGGCGGGCCAGCCATTCAACCTCAACTCCCCCAAGCAGATCCAGGAAATCCTGTTCGACCAGCTCAAGCTGCCGGTAAAAAAGAAAACCCCGAGCGGCGCCCCCTCCACCGACGAGGACGTGCTGCAGGAGCTGGCGCTGGATTACCCGCTGCCGAAATTGCTGCTCGAATACCGCGGCGTGGCCAAGCTCAAGTCCACTTACACCGACAAGCTGCCGCGCATGGTCGATCCGCAAACCGGCCGCGTCCATACCAGCTACAACCAGGCGGTGGCGGTGACCGGACGGCTCGCCAGTTCCGACCCCAACCTGCAGAACATCCCGGTGCGCACCCAGGAAGGGCGGCGCATCCGCGAGGCCTTCATCGCTCCGCCGGGCAGCCGCATCATCGCCGCCGACTACTCGCAGATCGAACTCAGGATCATGGCCCATCTCTCGGGCGACGAAAGCCTGCTCAGGGCCTTCGCCGCCGGCGAGGACATCCACCGCGCCACCGCAGCGGAAGTCTTCGGCGTGCCGCCGCAGGAAGTCAGCAGCGAGCAGCGCCGTTACGCCAAGGTGATCAACTTCGGCCTGATCTACGGCATGTCCTCGTTCGGCCTGGCCTCGCAGCTGGGCATCGAGCGCAATGCCGCCCAGGCCTACATGGAGCGCTACTTCGCCCGCTATCCCGGCGTGGCCCGGTACATGGAGCGCACCCGTGTAGCCGCCAAGGCGCAGGGCTACGTCGAAACCGTGTTCGGCCGCAGGCTATGGCTGCCGGAAATCGGCGGCGCCAACGGCATGCGCCGCCAGGCCGCCGAGCGCGCCGCGATCAACGCGCCGATGCAGGGCACCGCCGCCGACCTGATCAAGCTCGCCATGATCGCCGTGCAGGGCTGGCTGGAACAGAACCAGATGCGGAGCCTGATCATCATGCAGGTGCACGACGAACTGGTGCTGGAAGTGCCCGACACCGAGCTGGAAACCGTCCGGCGCGAACTGCCCGGGCTGATGTGCGGCGTGGCGCAGCTTGCCGTGCCGCTGGTTGTTGATGTGGGGGAGGGGCCAAACTGGGAGCAGGCGCACTAAAGAAGCGGCGCACCGCGACCAACTCGCGTAAGGATTATGTAGGGTGCGTCCCACGCACCAAAACGACGGTTGAGGACGCGAAAACACAAATTAGGCCATGTTTGGTTTGGTG
>JAUYSN010000326.1 GCA_030696235.1 Sulfuricella sp.
CCCCGCCGCGCGCAGTTCAGGAACAGGAAAGGGTGCGGGCAACGCCGGAGCCCCGCAAGGGTGAGGCAGCAGCACCAAGCCGAACGCGCCCCGCCCCCGAGGCAGCCCCGCAACGCGAACGCGCGGACTTGCCCGGCAAGCCGGCCAACCGCATGTACCGCGGCCAGGACAACAAAGAGAGCGGCGATCGGCGACGCTCGTGGCAGAAGCCTGATAATTAGATCAGTAACCCATTGATTGAGCATGGCCAACACCAAGCGTTTGTCGCCGCTCTTGCCAACCGGGCGAAAGAAAAGTAATATTGCGCGTTTCGTCTTCCCCGCAGAGTAATATCCAAGGAGTTTCATCAATGGCAAACACCGCACAAGCCAGAAAGCGTGCAAGACAGTCCGACAAGCAGCGCGAGCACAACACCAGCCAGCGTTCCGAGTTCCGCACCGCGGTCAAGAAGGTGATCAAGGCTGTTGAAGCTGGCGACAAGGAAGCTGCCAAGGCGGTTTACCTGGAGTCGGTTAGCGTGATCGACAGCATCGCCGACAAGAAAATCGTGCACAAGAACAAAGCTTCACGCCACAAGAGCCGTTTGAACGCAGCCGTCAAGGCGATGGCCTGAGACCCGCCGCAGCACTAGCTGCCGCGCGCCCGTTTTGCTTGCCCGGCAGCCTTTAGCTAGCCGGGCATTTGTTTTGGCTTGGCCGCCCCGCTTGCCACGCCTTGAGGCGGGTTTGAAGGGCAAATTTCTCTTGCAAGTATCCGTTGTTTGGCTAAATATAACGCTTTCGAGCGTACCGATACACGGCGGCTGATGCCGCCGTGTGCATTTATATTTTTCGCGCGGCCACTTGTCCAACTCTAAAGCAGTAACGGCTCACCCTATATGTCACATTTAATGAACACCTATGCCAGATTGCCCGTCGCCTTTACCCGCGGTGAAGGCGTGTGGCTTTGGGACGAACAAGGCAAACGCTATCTCGATGCGGTCGCCGGCGTCGCCGTCAACGGTCTGGGTCATGCCCATCCGAAACTGGCCCAGGCGATCTGCGCGCAGGCGAAGACGCTGATCCACACCTCCAACCTGTACCAGATTCCCAAGCAGGAGCAACTGGGCACGAAGCTGGCGCAACTGGCCGGCATGGACAAGGTATTCCTGTGCAACTCCGGCGCCGAAGCCAACGAAGCCGCGATCAAGCTGGCCCGCCTTTATGGTCACAACAAGAGCATCGACAGCCCCGCCATCATCGTGATGGAGAAGAGCTTCCACGGCCGCACCATGGCGACGCTTACTGCAACGGGCAACCGCAAGGTGCAGGCTGGATTCGAACCGCTGGTGAGCGGCTTCGTGCGCGTACCCTACAATGATATCGCCTCGATCAACCAGATCGCCGAGCACAACAAGAACGTCGTCGCCATCCTGGTTGAACCGGTGCAGGGCGAAGGTGGCATCCAGATACCGCTACCCGCCTACCTGCAAGAGCTGCGCCGCATCTGCGACAGCCACGGCTGGCTGCTGATGCTGGACGAGGTGCAGACCGGCATCGGCCGCACCGGCTCCATGTTTGCTTTCCAGCAGACCGGCATCGTGCCCGACGTCATGGCTCTGGCCAAAGGTCTCGGTTCGGGATTCCCGATCGGCGCCTGCCTGGCGAAAGGCATTGCCGCGGAGGTATTCAAGCCCGGCAACCACGGCTCCACCTTCGGCGGCAACCCGCTTGCCTGCGCTGCTGCGCTGGCGACGCTGGAAGCGGTCGATGAACAAAACCTGTGCAAGCAGGCCGCTGAAATCGGCGCGTTCATCCGCGACGGCTTGAGCCATCAACTGGCTGGCACGGCCGGCGTTGTCCAGGTACGTGGCGCCGGGCTGATGATCGGCGTCGAGCTGGACCGCCCCTGCGGCGACCTGGTCAAGCTGGCGCTGGCACAGGGCCTGATTATCAATGTTACGGCGGACAGCGTGGTACGCCTGTTGCCGCCGCTGGTCATGAAGCGCGACGAGGCACAGCAAGTGGTGGACATGCTCGCGCCGCTGATCATGGATTTTCTCGCGCGGAAATAAGCGCGCATTTGGTGGCCCCTATGCAGCAGCTCAAACATTTCCTGCAATTCAACGACCTGACCCGCGACGAGTACGAATACCTGTTCGAACGCACGCGCCGGATCAAGGAACAGTTCAAGGCCTATCAGACCTACCACCCGCTGCATGACCGCACGCTGGTGATGATTTTCGAGAAGGCGAGCACCCGCACCCGGCTGTCGTTCGAAGCCGGCATGCAGCAGCTCGGCGGCAGCGCCATCTACCTCAACACCCGCGACTCGCAGCTGGGCCGCGGCGAACCGGTGGAGGACGCCGCCCAGGTGATCTCGCGCATGAGCGACATCGTGATGATCCGCACCTTCGAGCAGGAGATCATCGAGCGCTTTGCCGCCCATTCGCGCGTGCCGGTGATCAACGGTCTGACCAACGAATACCACCCATGCCAGATCATGGCCGACATCTACACCTACATCGAGCAGCGCGGCTCGATCCGCGGCAAGACGGTGGCGTGGATCGGCGACTCCAACAACGTCTGCAATACCTGGCTGCAGGCAGCGGAAGTGCTGGATTTCAACGTCCACGTTTCAACCCCGCCCGGCTATGAAGTCGAGCCGGAGCGCGCCGGGCTGTACGGCACCGACCACTACGAAGAATTCCGCGATCCGATGGAAGCCGCGCGCGACGCCGACCTGGTCACCACTGACGTGTGGACCAGCATGGG
>JAUYSN010000337.1 GCA_030696235.1 Sulfuricella sp.
ATCCTGCCGCTCGCCGGGGTAGGCGGCAAAGGCATCGCCGGGTTGCAGGCGGCGGCTATCCACGGCCATGCCCCGCACCCCGACCGAGGCCAGGAAGCTGACAGCTGACGGCTGATGACTCATACAATCTCCTTAACTTCAGGAGATCGGTAGGGTGGGCACGGGGTTTTGTGCCCACGCGGAAATAACTTCCGCTGACCGCGTGGGCACAAAAACGTGCCCACCCTACATGAATCACCCCTCACGGAACTCACACCACCTCCTTCACTTCGGGGGCGCCTTCCGGCGGCAGGATATTGCCGGTCGGCGCATCGGGCGGCACCGAGAGCAGGCGCAGCGCGCCCGACATCACCTGGCTGAATACCGGCGCCGCCACGGCGCCGCCGTAATACTGGCCATTGGAAGGCTCATCGATCATCACCGCGATAATCAGGCGCGGATTGGAAGCCGGCGCCAGGCCGACGAACGAGGATACGTAGCGGTCATCGACGTAACGGCCGTTTTCCTGTTTGTGCGCCGTGCCGGTCTTGCCCGCCACGCGGTAGCCCATCACTTGGGCGCGCGGCGCCGTACCCCCCGGCATCACCACCAGTTCCAGCATGCTGCGCACGGCTTGCGAGGTTTCCGCCGCGATCACCTTAGCCCCTGTCGGCGGGACATCCAGCTTGAGCAAAGAGACCGGCCTGATTTCGCCGTCTCCGGCAAACACCATATAGGAGCGCGCCAGTTGCAGCAGGCTGACGGAAATGCCGTGACCGTAAGCCATGGTGGCCTGCTCGATCGGCCGCCAGGTCTTGTAGGGACGCAGCCTGCCTGACGCCTCGCCGGGGAAGCCCGCATGGGGCGGCTTGCCGAAGCCGAGCCGGTCGAAAGCATTCCACAGGGTTTCGGGTTCGAGCGACAGCGCCATTTTGGCAGCGCCGACGTTGCTCGACTTCTGGATCACCTGCGCCACCGTCAGCACACCATTGGGATGGGCATCATGGATCGTCGCCGAACCGATGGTGAAGGTGCCGGGCGCGGTCTGAACCGGTGAATCAGGCTTGAATTTCCCCGCCTCCAGCACCGCCGCCGCGGTAAAAGGCTTGAACGTCGAGCCCGGCTCGAAGATATCGGTAACCGCGCGGTTGCGCGTGCTGTTGCGGTTGAGCTTGGCGCGGTTGTTGGGGTTGTAGGCAGGCAGGTTGGCCAGCGCCAGGATTTCGCCGGTCTTCGCGTCAAGCACCACGATCGCGCCGGCCTTGGCCTTGTGTTCGGTGACCGCCGCTTTCAGCTCGCGGTAGGCGAGGTACTGGATCTTGCGGTCGATGCTGAGCGCCAGATCATGCCCGTCCTGCGGTGCGCGAATGCTTTCCACGTCCTCAACGATACGGCCGAGGCGATCCTTGATCACGTGGCGACTGCCCGGCTTGCCCGCGAGCCAGTCCTGGTAGGTCAGCTCGAGCCCTTCCTGACCGTTGTCGTCGACGCCGGTAAAGCCGAGCAGATG
>JAUYSN010000338.1 GCA_030696235.1 Sulfuricella sp.
GGGTCTCGAAAGCACCGCTCAGTGCAAGGCCGCCAGCACTTTCATTGATGACCAGCCACTTGCCCGAGATGAAGCGCTGATCCTTGGCCGGCTGGACAAACGAAAGGTCGGCGCTTGCGCCGGACTCGCGCCCACCAAGGAAATGGTGGAGGGACGGCAAACCGATGCAGACCTGGGTGCTGGAGATGTTCCGGGTCCGGTTGAACACTCGTTTCGGCGCCGCTGACCAGCTCTTGAGCAAACGTTTTAGCAGGTCCCGGTAGTTGGCTTCCCGGGCGCCATCGGGCAGATGCATGTTTTTCGGCAATTCCCCTGCGTTCAATCTTTCTATGTGGTGATGTAGTGCATGCGCCAATTCCAGCGTGTTGAGCAGGATGTCGCTACGGTTGTCCACTTCATCCAGATCCTGGGGCAAGGGCTTGGGAGGCTTGTCGCTGTGGGTCTGCGCCAGAAACAAACCGATCGGATTGCCGGTTTGTGCGAACACCTGAAGTTGTGCGAGACTGCCGAACACCGCCAGGTAGTTCTGGATGCGTGCGACATCGCCGGGACTCAGATGGTAAGGGTTCGACAGCGCGAGTAACAGGATTTGCTTGTAAACCAGATTGACGCTGCTTTTGCGTTCCTCGTCGGCAATGGTTTCGTTGGCGATATCCTGCTCGATGGCGAAGCGGAAAATCTGGTGCATCTCGAACCAGATGCCGGAGGGAGCGGGGACATAGGTCTGGTAGCAGATCATCAGGATCCGGCTCAAGGCGGACATGGCGCGCTGCGCCGCAGTCACCGCAATTTTTCCCTTGCCCAGGGTAATGCGTGCGTTCTGGTAGTCGAGCAGGATTATCTTGTAGCCGTTGGCGAGTTCCATCAGGAGTCGGCGCGCCTGTTCGGCCATTTGCCGGTTCTTTCCCGGCTGCGGCAGACGGGTGGCAACATACTGCTCTTCCATGGCGGGCAGTAGTTTAAGGATGACGCTGCGATATAATTCGAGCAACTTCAGGCGCTTTTCCATGGCGACTTTTTGTCGATTCAGTGCGCCGATTTCGTCGTCCAGGGTGCGGCAAACATCGGTAAGATTGGTGAGGGGCAGATCGTCCAGCCATTCTTTCAGATGTTTCTGGCGTTTTTCCACGGTCAGGTCTTCGACCGGATCGGGTGCGGGTACGGTCAGCGTTAGCGACATGGCGAGTATCCCCTGGCAAGAATGCTTTTTATCCGGTAAATTCTAGAAACAATCGGGTATTTTGTAAAACAAATATTCTGGGATCATACAGTAAGAAATTGACGAAAAAGGCGGTTGAAGGCTAAATTGGGATAAAGAAGTAAACGGAGGCGTTCATGTTGAAAAGTTTTCTCGTCGTATTAATGCTGTTTTTTGCCGGATCTGGAATGGCTGAAACTCGTGATGCTCAGGTTTTTTTTGACCAGAACCTGGGTGACTTCAAGACCGAACTTGCAACCGCGCGCAAAGAGGGAAAAATTGGCATCCTGCTGATGTATGAGCTGGAGGATTGCCCCTTCTGTCACCGCATGAAGGAAACCATCCTCAACCAGTCCGAAGTGCAGGATTATTACCGCAAGCGCTTTCTCATCTTCAGCGTCGACATCAACGGCGACAACCCCCTGGTTGACTTTGCCGGCAAGGAAACCACCGAGAAGAAGTTTGCCGCCGAGCAGCGCGTGCGCGCCACCCCGGTATTCGGTTTCTACGATCTTGACGGCAAACCGATGACCCGTTTCACCGG
>JAUYSN010000260.1 GCA_030696235.1 Sulfuricella sp.
TCGAACTGAAAATGGAAGAAGTCACCCGCTTCCGTATGACCACTCATCCGGTCGAGTTCGCCATGTATTACAGCCTGTAATTCCTGGCGCAGCACTTTAAAGGGGCGGGGTAACCCGCCCTTTTTTATTTTCCTGTCATCCCATTCAGCGCAGAAACGTTGATTAAATTTGGCCAATCCCTTAATCTGACCCCTCATTATTATTGAATCGCCTTATGAGAACCAAGCTGCTGATTTTTATCTCGCTATTCTTATGTCAGGCCGCCCACGCCGACATCTACATGTCGGTGGATGAAAACGGCCGAAAAACCTATACCAACTTCCCAAAAAAGGGCGCCAAGAAGCTCAACCTCGACCCACCTTCCTCAATGGCCGCCCCCAAGCCCAGAGTCCCGACTGCGACACCGCCCGGCTTCCCCCGCGTTGACGGAGAAACCCAGAAACAGCGCGATGGAACGCGCCGCGGCATTCTGGAGCAGGAGCTGGCTGCAGAGCGGAACTTGCTGGATGAGGCCAGGAAAGCACTGGCCGAAGGCGAAGCCACGCGCCTGGGCGACGAGCGCAACTACCAGAAATACCTGGATCGGGTGCAGGGCCTGAAGGACAATGTCGCTCTGCACGAAAAGAATGTCGAGGCGCTGAACAAGGAACTGGCCGGCGTAAGGTAACCCACTTCAACCCAGATTATCCATTAGAGCCAAAGCACCGCTGTGGGAGCGGCGCCCTCGCCGCGATTTTCGGCCGCATTCGCGCCGGGGCGGCGCTTCTACATGACTCATTGTTTCGCCTAGAGGCGCCTACTTTTGGTACCTTGCGAACCTTAGCGTCCTTTGCGGTGAATCGCTGTTTTTAAGTTTAACCCCTGGCGCGACTCTTGCTACACTCGTAGCCAACTACCCAGGGATGATGCACCCGTGACGACCAAACTCTTTGCCGGACTGGAACACCTGACCACCGCCGTGATCCTGCTCGATCAGGATCTGCGGGTCGCTTATCTCAACCCGTCCGCGGAAAACCTGTTCAAGCTCAGCCGCAAGCATGTTGCCGGAATGCCTCTGCGGCAGGTTTTCGGCGAAGCCGAGACGCTTCCCAAGGCCGTCGAGTCGGCGCTGCTCACCCAGGCCAGCTTCACCGAGCATGAAATTCTCCTGACCACACCCGGCAACCACAGCCTGTCCGTCAGCTGTACCGTCACTCCGGTGGAAATTGGCAGTGTCAGCCTGATACTGGAATTCCACCAGATCGACAAGCAGCTGAAAATCGCCCGGGAAGAGCGCATGCAGGTACAGCAACAAGCCAACCGGGAACTGCTGCGCAATCTCGCCCACGAAATCAAGAACCCGCTGGGCGGCCTGCGCGGCGCGGCGCAGCTCCTGGAACACGAACTGCCCCGCACCGGCCTGCGCGAATACACCCAGGTGATCATTCAGGAAGCCGACCGCCTGCAGAAGCTGATGGACCGCCTGCTCACCCCCAGCCATCTGCCGCACCTGCGCGCCACCAACATCCACGAGGTACTGGAACGGGTACGCAGCCTGACCCTGGCGGAAACGCCCAAAGGCATCATCATCCGGCGCGACTACGACACCAGCCTGCCGGACCTTGTGGCGGATCCGGAACAACTGATCCAGGCGGTGCTCAACATCGTGCGCAACGCGGTGCAATCCATGCAGGGCAAAGGAGAAATCATCCTGCGCACCCGCATCGCACGCCAGGTCACGCTGGCTAAAAAACGATACCGCCAGGCCATCCAGGTGCAAATCATCGACAACGGCCCCGGCATTCCCGAGGCAATCCGCGAAAAAATCTTTTATCCCCTGGTTTCCGGACGGGAAGGGGGCAGTGGCATGGGGCTGACTCTGGCGCAAACCCTGATCAACCAGCACCAGGGCACGATTGAATGCGACAGCCGGCCTGGGCATACCTGCTTTACGCTGCTGCTGCCGCTTACCGAAACCGAAGGAGCACACAAATGAAAGCCGTCTGGATCATCGACGATGACCACTCCATCCGCTGGGTGTTCGAAAAAGCGCTAGCGCGGGAACAAATCGAGTTCCGCTCCTTCTCCACCGCCCAGGATGCCCTGTCCGCGCTGGAAACCGATACCCCGCAAGTGGTGGTGAGCGACATCCGCATGCCCGGCACATCCGGACTGGAGCTGCTGCAACAGATGAAGGAACGCCTGCCGGATGTGCCGGTGATCATCATGACCGCCTACTCCGATCTGGACAGTGCCGTTTCGGCCTTCCAGGGCGGCGCCTTCGACTACCTGCCCAAACCCTTCGATGTCGACCATGCCGTGACGCTCATTCGTCGCGCCCTGGACGAGAGCGTTCGCCAGGCGGCCAAGCCGGAAACTGCGGAATCCGTCACCGAAATCCTCGGCCAGGCGCCGGCGATGCAGGAGATTTTCCGCGCCATCGGCCGCTTGTCCCAATCCCATGTCACCGTGCTGATCAACGGCGAATCGGGCACCGGCAAGGAGCTGGTGGCGCGCGCCCTGCACCGCCACAGCCCGCGTGCCGAGATGCCGTTCATCGCCCTCAACACCGCCGCCATTCCGAAGGATCTGCTCGAATCCGAGCTGTTCGGCCATGAGCGCGGCGCCTTTACCGGTGCGCAGGCCCTGCGCCGCGGGCGCTTCGAACAGGCCGACGGCGGCACCTTGTTCCTCGACGAAATCGGCGACATGCCGCCCGATTTGCAGACCCGGCTGCTACGCGTACTCTCCGACGGGCAGTTTTACCGTGTCGGTGGCCACCAGCCGGTTAAGGTCTACGTGCGTGTCATCGCCG
>JAUYSN010000340.1 GCA_030696235.1 Sulfuricella sp.
AAACTGGAATCCACTGCTGGAACCGGTCACTTTTATACTACCGACAAGAACAAACGCACCATGCCGGAAAAGATGCTGATCAAGAAATTTGATCCGGTGGCGCGCAAACACGTGGACTACAAGGAAACAAAACTGAAATAAGCTAAGCGCTTTCTTCAGGTATTGCCCAACAAAAAACCCGCTTCGGCGGGTTTTTTGTTGTCTGTTATTCCGGTACGCAATCGTTGGAATTAGCCGGGTTGGTTGCCGATGATGCGGATATCTCTTTGCGGGTAGGGAATCTCGATGCCCGCCGCCTGGAACTGGCGCCAGATTTCCAGGTTGATATCGGATTTAAGGCCGAGCTGCCCTTCTTCCGGGTCGTTGATCCAGATGCTCATTTCCAGGTCGATGCCGTTGTCGCCGAAAGATTTGAGAAAGACCTTGGTTTCCGGGTCGGCAAGCACCCTTGGCTGCTTGGTTGCGGCTTCCTTCATGATCGCCATGGCGCGTTCCAGATCGCTCTGGTAGCTGATCTGCACCTGAATGCCGACGCGGATCTGGCGGTTGGTGTAGGAATGGTTAATGACCGTGGAGCTGATCAGGGTTTCGTTGGGGATGATGGCCTCGGTGCCGTCCAGGCTCTTCAGCACCATGTAGCGCGCGGTCAGTTGTGAAACCGTGCCGAAACGCCCTTCCACGGTCAGGGAGTCGCCGGGATGGATGGAGCGGTCGATCAGGATGATGAAGCCGCTGACGTAATTGCTGGCGATTTTTTGCAGGCCGAAGCCGATGCCTACGCCCAGGGCGCCGCCGAATACCGAAAGCACGGTGATGTCGATGCCGGCCAGGGGCAGTGCGACCAGGATGCCGAGCACGACCAGCACGGCGCGGAACAGCTTGGCCAGCACCACGCGCAGGTTCATGTCCAGGTTTTCCGCAGCCATCACCCGGTTTTCGAGCACCCGTCCCAGCCACATCGCCGCCACCAAGGTGACAAGGACGGACAGGATACCGCTCAGGATGGTGAGCAATGAAATTTTCTGCCTGCCGGCGTGGAAGCTGAGCTCGTCCATGGCATCCAGGATTTCAGGCAGAAATCCGGTGAGGTGCAGGGCGAGGCCGATCCAGATCGCCGTGGCAATGAAGCGCTCGGAACTGTGCAGCCAGCCGCTCGGGGCGAAAATCTTGCGCAGGGCATAGACGGCAAGGCGGACCAGTGCCAAGGCCAGGAGCAGGGAAGTGGCGATATTCAGCAGATTGATGGAGTACCAGTTCTTGAGTATGGTCTTTCCGATCACCACCAGCAGCAGTGCGACCAGCGGAAAAGCCACCCGGGAAACCCCACCCAGGCCGACTTTGATTGCGCCTTCCGATTTGGGCAGGCGGCTCCTCAACAGGCGGGTGAGACCCCAAGCCAGGGCCAGGCTGAATCCCAGCACCGCCAGTTGCCACAGTATCTTGGTTTGTTCCAGATCGGAAAGAAGCTCTGTCAGCAGGTTGTGCGTACTCTGAGGCATGGAGTGGTTTGAAAGAGAGTAAGAGGGCTAAATTCTAGCATGGCAGGACTGTACCCCGGAGGGTTCCCTCTTATAGCCACTTTTTCTTGCGGAAATACACCTGCATCGAGATGCCGACGGTCGCCATCAGCAGCAGCACCGCCGGGTAGCCCCAGGGCCATTCCAGTTCCGGCATGTGTTTGAAGTTCATGCCGTAGACGCCGGCGAGGAAGGTGAGCGGCATGAAGATGGTGGCGATCACGGTGAGGATGCGTATTACCGCATTCATGCGGTTGCTGACGCTGGACAGATAGATGTCGAGCAGGCCGGTGGCGAGATCGCGGAAGGTTTCCAGCGTGTCGATGATGTGGATGGTGTGGTCGTAGATGTCGCGCAGGTAAATCCGCGAAGCTTGATCGAAGAAGGCTGATTCGCCGCGTTCCAGCGCACCGATGACGTTGCGAAAAGGGAAGATGGCCTTGCGCAGGAAGATCAGTTCGCGACGGAGTTTATGGATTCTTTGCAGGGTTCTGGGCGTGGCGTTGGCAATGACTTCCTCCTCGAGGGTGTCGATTTCTTCTTCCCGCTTTTCCAGTACCACGAAATAGTGATCCACCACCGCATCGAGCAGCGCATAGGCGAGATAGTCCGCCCCGGCTTTGCGGATGAACCCTTTGCCGCTTTTGATGCGCTCCGCGATGGGGTCGAAGATGTCGCTATGCTGCTCGCGGAAGGACAGCACGAAATTCTTTCCCAGGATCAGGCTCACCTGCTCGGCGGCGATTTCCCCGCGATCGTTGAGGGACAGCATTTTCAGCACGATGTAGACATAATCGCCGAAATCCTCCATTTTAGGGCGCTGGTCGGTGTTCATGATGTCTTCCAGCACCAGCGGGTGCAGCCCGAAACATTCGCCGATGCGCTGAAGCAGATCGATCTGGTGGATGCCGTCGACGTTGACCCAGGTGATGCCCGTGGCTGCCCTGGCGGCGCAGTACTCCTCGGGGGCTTCCGTTTCCTTGTCCAGGAAGCTGGATTCGTCGTAATTGATCAGCCGGATGCGGGTCTTCTCGGTCCGCTTTTTTCCGATGTGAACCAGCGTGCCGGGCGGCAGGCCGGCTTTCTTTGATCTTTTGGCAAATTTCGGCATGTTTCCTCTGCGGTGTCGGAAATCCAACCGGTAGCGTAAACCATTGGGAAACAGAAGGCTATTTGTAGATTCCGCTATCGGAAGGCAGGACAGCGTGTGCGACGGTCTGTCGGCGTGCCAGGTGCAGGGCAAGATAAAAGCTCAATGCCACGGTACCGATCACGGCGAGGCCCATCAGCATTTCGTGCCCCTCGCTGCGCGCGGCGATACCGGGAAAGAAATATTTGGCGATGCCGAACAGGCCGATCAGGATGCTCAGGCTGCCTACCGCCAGCCCCATCACCCGCGAGGCGATCTGGGCGCGCTCGTCGGCCTTGTTGATCAGGCGCGATACCCAAAGGCCGTTGAGTCCGTCGGTGGCGATCATGCCGAGCATGAATACCATGCCGAGCGCCGCCGAAAACAGCCAGCCGGCCATGCTCGAGGCGGTCAGGGAAAACAGCGCAGTCTGGCTGAGGGTATCGAAGGAGAAGGCGAACAGGGCGCCGACAAAGGCGATCATGGCGGGATGGCTGGCCTGGCTCAGCTGGCCCAGCCAGCGCCCTTTCAGCCCGACCATCCGTACCACCTGGCCGGGACCGGCCCGTAGCACTGCGGCCAGGTTGGCCGCGCCCAGCGCGAGCAGGAACAGGATCGATATCCAGGCGCCGAGGTCTTCCACCCAGACCGGAATTTCCCACTTCTTGGCGATGATGCCGACCAGCACCGCCACTGCCGTGACCACCGCACCATGGCCGAGCGAAAACAGCAGGCCCGACCAGCGCGACAGCCGCGGCTTGTTGCTGGCGGCGTTGAAGCGGGTCAGGCCGTCGATGGTGGCGAGGTGATCCGGGTCGAATCCGTGTTTCAAACCCAGGGCGAACACCAGAGCCAGCAGCGCCAGCCAGTCATTGGGGAGGTTGTCCATGTGCAACTCCTAGTCGCTGCTCTTTAAAAAGTAATTATGCATCAAATTTTTTGATTGCCCAGGTCGACGTCATTGTTTTTTTAAGTTTATAAACTATGTTTTATATATAACATAAGTCTAGTCGATGCGTTTCTAACTTCAACATGGCAGGAGCGAAGCGATGAGCCTGAACAGGATCGAAAGCAGCGAAAATATCGGGATGCTTGAAAACAGGCTGGGCATTTCGCGCCGCAGCTTTCTGCAATTGTGTGCGGCGATGGCTGCCACCATGGGCCTGCCGCCCGGCGCCGACGCGGCGATCGCCGAAGCGGTGGCGAGCAAGAAACGGCCTTCCGTCATCTGGCTGCACTTCCAGGAATGTACCGGCTGCACCGAATCCCTGCTGCGCGCCGAGCATCCCACCCTGGAAAAACTGATCCTGGACGTGATCTCGCTGGACTACCACGAGACCCTGTTCGCGGCCGCCGGCCATCAGGTCGAAGCGGCGCGCCGGCTGGCGATGAAGGAGAACAAGGGCAAGTACCTGCTGGTGGTGGAAGGGGCGATCCCGACCAAGGACAAGGGCATCTACTGCAAGATCGGCGGCCAGACCGCGATCGACATGCTCAAGGAGTGCGCCGCCGATGCCGGCGCGGTGGTGGCCATCGGCAGCTGCTCCTCGTGGGGCGGCATGCCTTCCACCGGGCCGAATCCGACTGGCTCGTCCAGCGCCGGCGAGGTGCTGGGCAAGGTGATCCCCAACATCCCCGGCTGCCCGCCCAACCCCTACAATTTCCTGTCGACGGTGGTGCACTTCCTGACTTTCGGCAAGCTGCCCGAGGTCGATCATCTGGGCCGCCCGAAATTCGCCTACTCGCGCCTGATCCACGACAACTGCGAACGCCGCGCCCATTTCGACGCCGGCCGCTTCGCCATGGAATTCGGCGACGAGGGCCACCGCAAGGGCTACTGCCTGTACAAGCTGGGCTGCAAGGGCCCGGAAACCTATGCCAACTGCCCGGTTATCCTGTTCGGCGACGTCGGCAACGCCAGCTGGCCGGTTGGTACCGGCCATCCCTGCATCGGCTGCACCGAGAAAGGCATTGGCTTCACCAAGCCGATCCATGCCCTGTCCGATCTGAAGAACGTGGTGCCGCCTCTCGGCTTCCCGCGTATTGTCGAGGAACAGGGATCTGGCGCGACCATCGCTTCGGTCGCGGTGGTCGCGGCGGCAGCCGGTGCGGCGGTAGGCGCGGCCGCAGCCATGGCCAGGAATCTCGGCCAGGTAACGGTGCCGCCGCCTGAAAAATCTGACAAGTCTGAAGGCAAGACAGAAACGGAAAGGGCCGGGTCATGAAACGGCGCGATTTCCTGAAAGGCGCACTGGCCGGCGGAGCCCTGCTCGCTTCCGGCTCGCCGGCCCAGGCGCGCCCCAACAAGACCATGCCGCCCGAGGCAGTCGGCCTGCTCTACGACAGCACCCTGTGCATCGGCTGCTAGGCCTGCGTGGCGGCCTGCAAGGAGGCCAACGGCATGCCGCCGGAGTTTTCCACGGTGGAGCAGTACTGGGATACCCCGCTCGACATTTCCGGCAAGACCCTCAACGTCATCAAGGTGTACAAGGACGGCAGCAGCGTGATCAAGGACAGCGAGAAGAACGGCTATGCCTTCATGAAGGTGTCCTGCCTGCACTGCGCCGATCCGTCGTGCGTATCGGCCTGCCCGGTGTCGGCGATGACCAAGGACCCGGTCAACGGCATCGTCAGCTACGACAAGGGTGCCTGCATCGGCTGCCGCTACTGCGTGGCGGCGTGCCCGTTCGGCGTGCCGCGCTTCCAGTACGATACCCCCTTCCCGCAGATCACCAAGTGCCAGCTGTGCGCCCACCGCATGAAGGAAGGCAAGTACGCCGCCTGCGCCTACGTGTGCCCGACCGGCGCCACCCTGTTCGGCAAGGTGCGCGACCTGCATGCCGAGGCCAGGCGCCGCCTGGCGCTGAAGCCGGGGGAGGACGCCGAGTTCCCGCGTGGCAACCTGAGTACTCATGACCAGTCCTCCTTCCCGGCCAAGGCCGCTAAATACCTGCCGCAGATTTATGGTGAGAAGGAAGTGGGCGGCACTCAGATGCTCAAGCTGTCTGCCGTATCTTTTGAGAAGCTGGGCATGCCTACGCTGCCGGAGCGCTCCTACGCGGCCACCTCCGAGACCATGCAGCACACTTTGTATGGCAGCCTGGTGCTGCCGCTCGCCTTCCTCGGGGTGCTGAGCTATGTCGCCAAGCGCAACGTCAAGGATGACGAAGGTAATGATGAACAGCATTAACCGCAAAGGACGCGAAGGTTCGCAAAGGAAAGCCACGCCATGAAGAACAGCGATCTGAATAGTTTTTCCTTCGCGTTCCTTTGCGTCCTTTGCGGTGAAGGATTTTAAGAGGAGAATTTAGATGTCTGGCTCCCATTCGCATCCCGCTCCCGCTCCGCTCGGCGGTCCACTGGTCACCCCGGTGACGATCACGCTGGCCATCCTGGTGGCGATCGCCTTCGTCATCCTGGGCATTCGTTTCATCTTCGGCATCGGTTCGGTGACCAATATCAGTGACGGTTATCCTTTCGGCATCTGGATCGCCTACGATGTGGTGATCGGCTCGGCCTTCGCTTGCGGCGGCTATGCCATGGCGCTGCTGGTCTACATCTTCAACAAGGGCGAATATCACCCGATGGTGCGGCCGGCGCTGCTGGCTTCCCTGTTCGGCTACACCCTGGCCGGTGCCTCGGTTATTTTCGACCTCGGCCGCTACTGGAACTTCTGGCATATTTACTGGCCGGGCTACGCCCAGGTCAATTCGGTGATGTTCGAGGTGGCGGTGTGCATCACTGCCTACATCATCGTGATGTGGATTGAGTTCGCGCCGGCCTTTCTGGAAAAATTCGGCCTCAAGGACATCAAGAAGAAGCTCAACAAGGTGCTGTTCTTCATCATCGCGCTCGGCGTGCTGCTGCCTTCCATGCACCAGTCTTCTATCGGTTCGCTGCTGGTGGTGTTCGGTTATCAAATCCATCCGCTGTGGCAGACCCTCATCCTGCCGCTGCTGTACCTGATGACGGCGGTGCTGATCGGCTTCGCCATCGTCATTTTCGAAGCCTGCCTGTCGTCGAGCGGCTTCCGCCGGCCGCTGGAACTGCATCTCTTGACCGGGTTGTCGCGCCTGATGATCGGGCTGCTCGTGGTTTACCTGGTGGTGCGGCTGGGTGACCTGATGGTGCGTGGTGCGCTCGGTTTCATGTTCGAGCCGAGCATCGAAGGTCTGATGTTCTGGGTGGAAATGGGGCTGTTCGCCGCTCCGCTGGTGCTGCTGGCCGATCCGGCTTCGAGGCTCAACCCGGCGCGGCTGTTCATCGCGGCTTTCTGCCTGATGCTTGCCGGGTTTGTCTTGCGCATCAATTCATTCCTGGTCGGTTATGAAACCGGCGCGGGCTGGCACTACTTCCCGTCGGTGCCGGAAATCATGGTCAGCGTGGGCATGATCGCGCTGGAGATTCTGGGCTACATCGTTTTGGTGCGTTACCTGCCGATTCTTCCGAAAGAAGAGTCAATCTAGGAGATGAGCATGGGCAAGAGAATCACGATTGATCCGATCACCCGGATTGAAGGCCACCTCAGGGTCGACTGCGAAGTGGACGGCGGCAAAGTCACCAAGTCCTGGGCTTCCGGCCAGATGTGGCGCGGCGTCGAGCAGATCCTGCTGGGGCGCGATCCGCGCGATGCCTGGGCGATCACCCAGCGCATCTGCGGCGTGTGCACCACGGTGCATGCCATCGCCTCGGTGCGTGCGGTGGAAAACGCCCTGAACCTGGAAGTGCCGCTCAACGCCCAGTACATCCGCAACCTGATCATCACGGCCCACGCCATCCATGACCATATCGTGCATTTTTACCACCTCTCCGCGCTGGATTGGGTGGATGTGACCTCAGCGCTCAAGGGCGACCCGGCGAAGACCGCGCAGTTGGCCGAAAGCCTGTCCACCTGGAGCGGCAACAGCAGGCAGGAGTTCGCCAAGGTCAAGGAGCGGCTCACCGGCTTTGTCGGCACCGGCCAGCTCGGCATTTTCACCAACGGCTACTGGGGACACCCGGCGATGAAACTGTCGCCCGAGGTGAACCTGATGGCGGTGACGCACTACCTGCAGGCGCTCGATGTGCAGCGCAAGGCCAACAAGATCGTTGCCGTTCTCGGTTCGAAAACGCCGCACATCCAGAATATGGCGGTGGGCGGCGTGGCTAACCCGATCGCGCTTGATTCGCAATCTGTCCTGACGGTGGAGCGCCTGATGGCGATCAAGACCTGGATCGACGAGCTGGCGGATTTCGTCAAGAATGTCTACCTGGTGGACGTGGCAGCCATCGGCGCTTTTTATGCGGACTGGACCCAGATCGGTGCCGGCATCACCGATTATCTGTCGGTGCCGGATATCCCGCTCGACACCAAGGGCACCCAGTTCGCCCTGCCCGGCGGCTTCATCAAGGGCGGCGACCTCGCCAGCTTCAAGCCGATCAAAAGTTTCGGCGATCCGTATTTCCGCGACGGCGTCGAGGAAAGCGTCAAGCATGCCTGGTACAAGGGCGGCAAAGGCGCGCTGCACCCCTACAAGGGCGAGACCGTGCCGGAATACACCGACTTCCAGGACAACGGCAAATATTCCTGGGTCAAGTCGCCCACCTTCTACAGCAAGCCGGCCCAGGTCGGCCCGCTGGCCAGGGTCTTGGCGATGGTGGCGGCCAACTACGAGCCCGCCGTCAAATACGTCAACCAGACCCTGGATACGGTCAGTGCGCTGGCCAAGACCAAGGTGCCGGTGGCAGCGCTGCATTCCACCATCGGCCGCCATGCCGCGCGCGCTGTGTCGTGCGCGGTGCAGGTGGACGTGCTGGCTGACCAGTGGCAGATGCTGGTGGACAACATCGCCAAGGGCGACGTCAAGACCTTCAACAAGCCAATGTTCCCGAAAGGCGAAATCAGCGGCGTCGGTTTCCACGAAGCGCCGCGCGGCGTGCTGTCGCACTGGGTGGTGATCAAGGACGGCAAGATCGCCAACTACCAGGCAGTCGTGCCGACTACCTGGAATGCCGCGCCGCGCAACGAGAACGATGCTATCGGGCCGTACGAGGCATCGCTGCTCAATACCCCGGTGGCCGATCCGGAGCGTCCGCTCGAAGTGCTGCGCACGGTGCACTCCTTCGACCCGTGCCTGGCTTGCGCCGTGCATGTGCTCGACGACGAGCAGCGCGAGGTAGTGAAAGTAAAAGTACTTTAGGTTAACCGCAAAGGACGCAAAGGCTCGCAAGGGAGACCAACGTCTTGATTTAGAAGTTTTCCTTCGCGTTCCTTTGCGTCCTTTGCGGTAAGAAAGGTTTTTAAATGCGCATAGTCGTACTCGGTGTCGGCAACATCCTGCTCTCCGACGAGGGCGTCGGGGTGCGCGCGGTCGAGCAGCTCAAGCGCGAATACCGCCTGCCGCCGGAAGTGGAGGTGATCGACGGTGGCACCTCGGCGATGGAGATGCTGGATGATCTCGCTTGCACCGACCACCTGGTCATCGTCGATGCGGTGCGCAGCGGCAAGCCGCCGGGCAGCATGGTGAGGATAGCCGGCGACGCTGTGCCGGTGTTTTTCAAAACCAAGCTGTCGCCGCACCAGATCGGCCTGTCCGACGTGCTGGCCACGCTCGCCCTGACCGGCGAGCAGCCGGGCGGCGTGACCGTGATCGGGGTGGAGCCTTTTTCCCTGTCCACCGGCATGGCGCTGACGCCGCAGGTCGAGGCGCTGCTGCCGAAGGTGGTGGCTCAGCTGGCGGACGAACTGCGGCAGCTCGGCATGAAGGCTGAACGCATCGAGGAAGAGGTGGCCTGATGTGCATGGCGATCCCCTCACGTATCGTCGAGCTGGCCGGAGAAATGGCCACGGTCGAGGCCTACGGCGAGCTGCGCAGCGTCAGCCTGATGCTGATGAACGACGAGGTTGCCCTGGGTGACTACGTGCTGGTGCAGGCCGGCGGCTTCGCCTACGAGCGCGTCGAGCATCAGGTCGCGCAGGAAGCATTGCGAATTTTTGGCCAGGCGGTTGGTTTGCCACAGGCTTAATGCCGGGTTTTTTCGGGTAAGATGAGCCGGCCGGTATGACCGGTTTTTTTTGCGTATGCCCTGTGAATCTAGAAGCTAAAATCCGCATCAAATTGCACTGGGATGGACAGCGCATCGGCCGTGCCGAGCTGCAGCCGCGCCCGCTGGTGCGGGCGACCGAACTGGTGCGGGGCAAGACCGCCGGGCAGGCGGCGGTCGTGATCCCCATGCTGTTCAGCATTTGCGGCAAGGCGCAGGGTGCGGCCGCTGCGGTGGCATTGGCGTTTGCCCAGGGGGGCGAGCCGGACCGGGTGGCGGAGAGGGAGAGGCTGGTGCTGGCAGAAGCGCTGCAGGAATTGCTGTGGCGCTTCCTGCTGGATTTGCCGAAGCTCATGGGAAGCCAGGGCAATGCCGTCCTCCTGGCCTCATTGCGCAAGGGCCTGGCGCAGGCTGCGGCAGGTCAGAATGAAACGGCCTGGCAGACGTTTGCCGCGCAGGCCGAAACGGCCCTGAACCAGGCCATCCTCGGAATGCCTGTCGCCGACTGGCGAAAGTTAGCCGACCTTGAGCAGTTATCGGAATGGCTGCGCCGGGCGGAAACCGAAACCGCGCGCAACCTGCTGGAACTATGGAACGGCGCGGGCCGCTGGGGCGACGGCGGGACTGCCCTGATGCCAGCCGCCAGCCGCGAACGGATATTGAACGAGGTGCTGCCCGGCTTGGAGGGCGATGAGCACTTCGCCCAGCGCCCCCATTGGCAGGGGCAGGTGATGGAAACCGGATCGCTGGCGCGGATGCAGACGCATCCCGTGCTGGCGGAACTGCTGCGGCAGGAGGGGGCGTCGATTCTGGCCCGTTTCCTGGCGTGCCTGTTCGAGATGGCAGAGCTGCTCGATCGTTTGCGCGAGCCGGAGGAGCCAGGCTGGGTGCAGGGGGCGGCGCTGGGCCAAGGCATCGGACTGGCTTGGGT
Organism: Sulfuricella sp.; assembly: GCA_030696235.1. Taxonomy (GTDB): domain Bacteria; phylum Pseudomonadota; class Gammaproteobacteria; order Burkholderiales; family Sulfuricellaceae; genus Sulfuricella. The sequence continues at coordinate 10,601 of JAUYSN010000340.1, forward strand.
GCAGACCGCGCGTGGACTGCTGCTGCACCGCGCCGAACTGGACGGGCAGGGCATTGTGGCGGATTACCGCATCGTCGCGCCCACCGAATGGAATTTTCATCCGGCCGGGCCCTGCGTCGAGGCGCTGACGGGAAAACCCGCATCCAGCGCTGATGAAGCGCGGCGCAGTGCCGAACTGCTGGTGCAGGCGCTGGATCCCTGTGTAGCCTATAGCATAGAGGTGGAGCATGCATGAGATGTCGCTGGCCGAAGGCGTACTGCAGGTAATCGAAGACAGCGCCCGGTCCAACGGCTTTACCCAGGTGAAGATGGTGTGGCTGGAAATCGGCGAATTATCGGGGGCGGATGTTGAGGCGATGCGCTTTTGCTTCGATGCGGTGGTCAAGGGCACACTGGCGGAGGGCGCCCGGCTGGAGATCGTGGCAACTGAAGGGCAGGGGCGTTGTCTCACTTGTGGCCAAACCGTTCATATCCAGCTACGCTATGATCCTTGCCCCCTGTGCGGCGGCTATCCGGTGGAGCCGACAGGCGGGCTGGAGATGAAGGTCAAGGAACTGGAAGTGGAATGAGCGTGTGATGAGCAATGCGTGATGAGTAATGGGTACCCCCCTTTACCCATCACCCATTCCCCATTACCTGGAGAAAATCATGTGTACAGTCTGCGGCTGCGGTCAGGGCGAAACGAAAATCGAGGGCGAAGCCCATACTCATACTTACGTTCATGCCCATGAGCACGGCAGTCTGGTGCAGAGCCGCCCTCACGCTCACACCAGTCGCATGGTTCAAGTCGAGCAGGATATTCTCTCCAAAAACAATCAGTACGCGTCCGCCAACCGCAGCCATTTCGCCGAACATGGCATCTTCGCGCTCAACCTGGTGTCGAGTCCCGGTTCCGGCAAGACCGCGCTGCTCACCCGCACCATCGAGCGGTTCAAGGACAAGACCCGGATCGCGGTGATCGAGGGCGATCAGCAGACCAGTCTCGACGCCGACCGCATCCGTGCCACCGGCGTGTCCGCGGTTCAGATCAATACCGGCAAGGGCTGCCATCTTGATGCCCACATGGTGGGACATGCAGTGGAGAAACTCGCGCTGGCCGACGACAGCCTGCTGTTGATCGAGAACGTCGGCAATCTGGTCTGTCCGGCGGCATTCGATCTGGGCGAGGCGCACAAGGTGGCGATCCTGTCGGTGACGGAGGGCGAGGATAAGCCGCTGAAATACCCCGACATGTTTGCCGCCGCCGAGGTGATGCTGCTCAACAAGGTGGACTTGCTGCCCTACCTGAATTTCAACGTGCCGCTGTGTATCGAGTATGCGCGCCGCATCAACCCCTATATCCGCGTCATTCTCACCTCGGCGGTCAGCGGCGAGGGGATGGACGAATGGCGGGAATGGATAGCGGCGGGCATGAAGCAGGCGGGTGAACAGAAAGCCAACGAGGTGGAGGCGCTGAGGCGCAGGGTCGCCGAGCTGGAGGCTGAACTGAGAAACGTGAGTGGATAGG
>JAUYSN010000341.1 GCA_030696235.1 Sulfuricella sp.
TCCCGCAATCTTGCAGGCCTGGACGACCGGACCCCTGGGGAACAAATGGTAGAGGTGTTTTTTGCCGCCTTGCTGCGAGAAGTTGTCCTCGAGTAAGCCCAGAACAGCGCGGCCGTTAGGACAAGGGCCGCAGCGCTGATAATGGTCGCGAAGAAAATAGATCACGTCCCAGTGAACTTTCGACAAGGATATGTCATCTTCCCTTGCAAACTCTTGCGCAATCTGCACGGACCAGTCTCCAAACTCGAGAAGATCGACCTCCGGGGTGTTGCCTTCACGGTTGATGATTTGGTTGATGTCATACATTTTGCACCTCCTCCGCTTGATGCGGAACATTGCCGCGCTCTGGCGGCGCCATATGAATTCTGTGTTATTTATATTTAATATTTAGATTAGTTGAGCGTATTAGTCAAGTTCATTATACTGGCTTTGAGATTTTCAAAATTTGAGGGAAACAATGATGGCAAGCGAAGCGTTCATACCGAAGAACGAACTGGAAAAAAAGCTCCTGGCGGCGTGGGAAGGCAGCCTTTCTGGCGATGAGTTCATGCACGAACTGTTGGTTTCAGAGGTCTTCATGCCGATCGAGGAAGACGAGGTGATGCCGGGTGTGCAACGCTCCACCCGCGCCCAGCCGCTGGTGCTCGAAGCCGAAGACGGAACCAGGGTTCTTGCGGTATTCACCAGTCCGGATCGCGCCAAACCTTTTCTCAAGGATTTCCCTCTCTACGGCGGCGGGCTGCTGACCGAGTTCAAGTGGGTCCTGGAAAAGATGGGCACCGGCCACGGCGTCGCGCTCAACCCCGGCTGTGAAGTCGGCTTCGACATGGAGCCGGAGATGTTGAGCCAGCTTAGTTAAACTGGAGCAGGATATGCCGCAACTTCTGAATTTATCCAGAGCGGCGCGCCTGGTGGGTGTAACGCGGGTAGCGCTGCAGAAGAAAATCAAGGATGGGATACTGGCGTCGTTCGACGGCATGGTGGCTGCCGAGGATTTGCTGCGCGTTTATCCCGATATCCAGTTCGAGGACAATACCGCCTTCGAGCGGGTCGCGCAGATCAAGGAAAAAGCCTTCGGCAAGCGGGTGTTCGAGCGCTCTCTGCCGGACAAGGAAGTGCTTGCCGCGCGGCTGACCGGTCTGAGCCGGGAACTGGCAGAGACCCGGGTTTCGTTGAATCAATACCGCGCCATTGTCGATGGGCTGGAAAAGCAGCTCAAGGCATGGGACGGCGGCGGTGAGGAGATGCAGGCTGCCGCGGCATCCCTCCGGATGTGGATACACCAGGAACTGGCGGTGCGTGATGCCCGTGCCGGATCATCCAATTTAAGCATACGCGACAGCTTCCTGCGCGTCATGGCGGCGCATGTAAAAATCCGGCCCAGCGGACACGAGTTTTTCGTCGAAGGCGCCGACACCCTGCTCGAAGCGGCGCTGCGTGCCGGCCTGGCGCTCAACTATGGCTGCAGCAACGGCAATTGCGGCCAGTGCAAGGCGCGGGTTGTTGAAGGCCAAGTGATGAAAGTGCGGCCCCACGATTATGTTCTGAGCGAAGCCGAGAAATCCTCCGGCTATGCGCTGATGTGTTCGAATACCGCCGTGACCGATGTGGTGATCGAGGTGGGTGAGGCGCAATTTGCATCGGATATCCCGCTCCAGCACATCACGGCGCACGTCAAAAGCATCGATCAGGCGGGTGACGACATGCTGATCCTGAATCTGCAAACCCCGCGCAACAACCGGCTGCGTTTCCTGGCCGGGCAGAATGCGATACTCCAGCTCGGCCACGCGCTCTCGGCTGAATTCCCGGTGGCAAGCTGCCCCTGCGATGACCGCAACCTGCAGTTCCACATTCGCAACCTGCCGGGCAACCCTTTTTCGGATTATGTCGCCACCAAGCTGACGAATGGCGAGGCGGTGACGGTGGAAGGCCCGAAAGGCAGTTTCGTGCTGCATGAGGATTCCACCCGGCCGTTGGTTTTCATCGCTTTCGGAGCCGGATTTGCGCCGGTGAAAAGCCTGATGGAGCATGCCATGGCGCTGGATGTCGCCGAGTCGGTGCACCTCTACTGGGTGGCGTCGCGCGAGGTCAATCTGTATCTCTCCAACTGGCCCCGCGCCTGGGCCGATGCGCTGGACAACTTCCAATACACGCCGCTGGTGGCGGGGACCGATCTGGAAACCGCGGCCGGTCGGCAGGAAAGCCTGGTCGGCGGACTGCTGCAGCGAATTGCCGATGATTACCCGGCATTGGGCGGCCTCGATGTTTATGCGGCCGGTCCCGAGTCGCTGCTCGACGCCGCAAGGAAATGGTTGCTTGGGCATGGTCTGCCGGATGCGCAACTCATCATGGGTGTGGTACGCTGATGCATTGATTTCAGGAAACGGATAACACAATGCCCCACGTGCTGAAAGACCAGGAAATTGCCATGCTGCGCGCCGAGCTCGAAATGCTGATGGGCGAGCGCCAGACTCTGCTGCGCATTACCGGAGCCGCCGCTGCATTTGTTGCGGAGCTGGATGCGGATGTTTTGCCGGAAGAAACCCTTGAGGCCGCGGAAATGCTGGCCGAATACATCAATGCGGCACCCGAGGAAACCGTGCGCGATGCGCTGGAAATCGTCAAGGCCGAGGTGGTGGCCGCATAAGCCATGGCCGTCATGCCTGAAAGCGATAAAGCGAGTTCTGCGGAAGTTGGGTAAAATACATCATTCAATTCACTCAGGAGCACAGCATGGCTGAAATAACCACCCCGTCCGGACTGATTTACGATGACCTCGGCGAGGGAGAGGGCGATGCCGCCCAGGCCGGACGGCGGGTTTTCGTCCATTACACCGGCTGGCTGACGGACGGCACCAAGTTCGATTCCAGCAAGGACCGCAACGAGCCATTCGATTTTCCGCTCGGCGCCGGACACGTCATTCGTGGCTGGGACGAGGGCGTGCAGGGCATGAAGGTGGGCGGAGTGCGCAAGCTCACGATTCCGCCTCAGCTAGGCTACGGTGCCCGCGGCGCAGGTGGAGTCATCCCTCCGAATGCCACGCTGGTGTTCGAAGTCGAATTGCTGAAAATTCTATAAATCCCGTGACCATACGAAGGCCGCCGAAAGGCAGGGTGGGCCCGGTCGGACGCCGAAGGCCCAATAGTGCAGCGGGTGCCGGCGCGGCGCCTGTGGCAACGCGGGTCAAGCTGGTGCGGCCTGATGCACCTGGATCGAAAATGGGTGTGGCGGACACGGAAGCGGATTCCGGAAAAGTCCGCCTTTCCAAGCTGATGTCCGAACGCGGGCTGTGCTCGCGCCGTGAAGCGGATGCCCTGATCGAACGAGGCCTGGTACTGGTCGATGGCGAACGGGTCACCCTGCTGGGCACCAAGGTCGACCCCAGCCAGACCATCACCCTGGACAAGAGAGCCGAGAAGCAGCAGGCGCAACTCGCGACCATCCTCCTCAACAAGCCGGTGGGTTACGTTTCCTCACAGCCGGAGAAGGGCTACAAGGCGGCAGTGTCGCTGATCGGCAAGGATACCCGCTACAAGGAAGACCGCGCGCCGCAGCCCTACTCCCCCGAGCACATGCACGGGCTGGCCCCGGCAGGGCGGCTCGATATCGATTCCACCGGGCTTTTGGTGTTGACGCAGGATGGCCGCATCGCCAAGCAATTGATCGGCGCCGATTCCGAAATCGAGAAGGAATACCTGGTGCGGGTGGAGGGACGGCTGAACGAGGCCAACCTGAAACGGCTCAACCACGGCCTCAGTCTCGACGGCGAGGCGCTCAAGCCGGCGGAGGTGTCCTGGCAGAACCAGGATCAGCTGCGCTTTATCCTGAAGGAAGGCAAGAAGCGTCAGATTCGCCGCATGTGCGAGCTGGTCGGGCTCAAAGTGGTCGGCCTCAAGCGTGTGCGCATCGGCCGCGTCAAGCTGGGCGATCTGCCGGTAGGGCAGTGGCGCTATCTGCTGGACGGCGAGCGGTTCTAAGCCTCAAGTAATGTCATGTAGGGCGGATGAGCGCAGCGTTATCCGCCGCATGAAAAACCGGGCCATACTCTTCCCATGCCAAACTATCGTCGGAACCGCGTTCCTGGGGGAACATATTTTTTCACGGTCAATCTGCTGGAACGGCGGAGTCATCTACTCGTCGAGCACATCGATGTTTTTCGCGAAGCGGTAAGGGGCGTTCGGGAAAAGCGACCGTTTCATATCGATGCCTGGGTGGTACTGCCCGACCATACCCATTGCGTCTGGACGTTGCCGCCCGGTGACGATGACTACCCGGCGCGATGGAAAGCGATCAAGATAGCGTTTGCCAAAGCCTTGCCGAAAACCGAGCGGCTGTCCGCAGTACGGATGCGCAACGGTGAGCGGGGCATATGGCAAAGGCGATTCTGGGAACATACGATACGCGACGAGCGCGACTATGCGGCGCATGTTGATTACGTGCATATCAATCCCCTCAAGCATGGTTTGGTGCAAAAGGTGGTCGATTGGCCGTATTCCTCGTTTCATCGTGCGGCGGCTTCGGGTCTGTATCCCCGTGACTGGGCGGGGGATGGCGTCATGGATTTGGTTGCGGGAGAACGGGGTGAATGACGGACCCCCGCCTCAGCTTGCTTATGCGTCATGTAGGGCGGATGAGCGCAGCGTTATCCACCGAATGTTCAATCCACCGAATGTTCAATCCACCGAAACGATGTGCGGGCATCCCATACGGCGGAAGGCGCTACGCTTTTCCGCCCTACGTTGGTTTGATTTTCCTCTGCG